>CAZMHW010000679.1:0-2242 GCA_964566105.1 uncultured Akkermansia sp. | reverse complement strand
ATGGGGTTGTTCTTGCTGAACCGGGTGGTTTGATTTGGGAAGATGTAATTAAGTACACGTCGGGAGTACAAGGTTTCGGTTTCTTTAGTGAGGAATTGAACGATGTCACTTATATGGATCAATTTATTAGTGCCAAAGAAGACGAACATGCTGTCTTAGATTATAAACGTTTACTTAAGGTAGAAGGCTCAGAACCAAAAGATGATCCAACCGGTAATACGGACGGTTATCAAATGATCTGGAGACTTGGCTCTGTAGCTTATAATTCATTATTTGAAATCGGCAAACGGGATAACCCAAACTGGACCAGGAATTTGCATTTATTTACTAAAAAAGTCTTGTTTGTTTATAGTGAGAGAAATAAATTTTATGGTTTAGAACACGCTCAAAAAGTTTCCTCGCCTTATCCCTTTGTCGAACTCTTTAAAAACCCTCAAGCTGGTCATGATATGATTTCTCCGGCAAATGGATGGGCACATTTTTACCCCAAAGCTCTCTCCTATTTTAATTCTTTAAACTAATACATATGCGCTTTTTAAAAATATCCACTGTCATTCTTTCAACATTTCTCTTCGTAAACACCGGGACATCTCAAAATATAAATTGGGGCAGTTTAACAAAAGAAAATAAACGTGTCCTAAATCTCAATGTTAATTGGGATTATGCTTCTACATATGGCATATATTACGGGGTGAAACCCAATATTAAGCTTCCGGTACTGATTGGTTTAGACTGTTCCATGCCCGTTGGCACGAAAGTATTCGACGATTTTAAATCGGGGATTGGGTTGCATATACAATTAATTAAATACAAGAATTTTATGGTGAGTACAAAAATACGTGGTGTGTTTAGAAAATATGACCAACCCATTGTAAGACTATTAAATTTTGGAAGTGACTTCTCGGGAGCACTTGGTTACTATAAACCAAAATGGTTTGTTGCAGCTGAGTTTGGTTTTGACAAAGCCATTGCCACTCATTTCAAACACTCAACCCGTTACAAAAACTCATTTGCATTGGTTAAAGATGGTTGGTACGAGCCCGCTACAGGTGGAAACTTTTACTATGGATTGCAAACAGGTATTTCATTTAAACAACATGATATTTATTTAAAAATAGGAAAAGTACTATCACAAGATCTTAAAACAACGCCGTTAATTCCTTATTACGCGCAATTAGGTTACAATTTTAGAATTAGCAAACCCGGTCAGTAAGACACAATGTAAGTCAAGGCCCTTTTAAAAAAGGAGAAGAATTTATAAACCCCTTCAAGTATTTATTTTAATTCAGAATCTACAATTCAAGGGTGCAGGTAGGATACCCAAACAAAAAGCCGCTGATAAACAGCGGCTTTTTAGTTCGATAATTTGTCAACCCAAACACATGTATCGAACACTGCTTATTTTAAGGCAGTTGTTTTTTCTGTGACACCATTTTAGTGCATCAACCTTATAATCTATTTTTTTTATAAGTTTCTGAAACCTTCGTTAACAAAATCTTCCAGGACGAATGGATCAATGGATGTGCTGTCTGATAAATTTCAGTAACTTATTTTTTTACAAGCTTAAAACTTTTCGGTTCCCCGGAATAAGTGGTTGTTTTTAAAGTATAGATTCCCGGCAACATTGCAGAAGTTTTGATTATCTCCGAGCTTTTCAATTCCTGCTTAACAAGCAATTGTCCCAACTCATTATAAATTTCAATCCAGCCATTAAAATTTTTGAGGGTCAGGCCATCTTCGAAAGGATTTGGAAAGACCATTATTTCAGAAGAAAAACTATTACCCTCATCATTAAGACCATTACAAATACTAACACTCAGTGTTCTTACGACATTGGTCGATTTACACCCAGCCGGAGAGATGCCGTATACGTTAAACTGTTTCAACCCAGGCGTAGTTCCTGAGTTAAAAACCAACGGGTTTACTGTGGAAGAAGTTGCTCCCGACCAACTATAACTTGCAGCGCCGCTGGCAGTTAACGTCGCCGTTGTATTAATACAGGTCAAACTGGCAGACGAAGTCACAGACACAGTAGGAAGAGGATTAACGGTTAGTGTTATGAAACTTTTACCCACACAGGCATTAGTTCCTGTACCAACAACAGTAAACTGATTGATGGTTACATTTGTAACAGTTGATGCGGCCAGCGCTGCCGGATTATGCGTAATTGAATAAGTCGGACTTAGTACATAAGTATATGTATTTGCTCCGGAGGCGGTAAGCGTTACCTGCCCACCTGAAC
>CAZMHW010000678.1:0-2243 GCA_964566105.1 uncultured Akkermansia sp. | reverse complement strand
AAACTGCCCTGTGTGGATTCTATTCCTACTCTGAATTATCGCCGGTGCTGGGCGACAATACCTGTCACCTGCACAATCAAACAATGACTATCACAACCTTTCTCGAAAAATAAATGATCATTATCCCTCAGAATACCAATCGGCTCTTATCCCGTCAACTCGCGAAAATATTCCCTGACGGTGAATTTAACGAAGCGGGAATGAACGAATTTATACGACTGGTGAATGTGGCCTACAATGCGTCTGACCAACTGAGAACCATGGATAACAGGGTGAAGGAAATTTCGGGTCGGGAACTGGAAGAGGCAAACAGGACATTGCAGGCGAAGAACGATTTTTTAGACACATTTAATCATGGCATGGCGCATGACATAAAAAACCATACGTCAAATATTATCGGACTGGTAAGTATGCTGCGTAAGTATCACGATAAGAATAATACTGAAATGCTGAATACCATTATCGATAAGTTAGACCTTTCTTCTAACCAGCTAACCTCTATTGTTCAGGGGTTTCTTTATCTGTCGAGGGCGGAAGGAAATATTGAAAGCCAGTATTCTATTATCGACAAGGAGGAAATAATAAAAGCGGTTCAGATTGAAACGCAGTTTCTTACCATTGGTAAACAGTGTATTATCACTTATGATTTCGAAGTACAGAACCTTTTCTATTCTCCGCATATTTTAAAAATTATTTTTGTTAACCTGATTTCCAATTCTATAAAATTTTCTAAAAAGGAAGGAGCCCTGAACGTGACGGCCAAACTCTCCCACAATTTAAATACGATAGAACTCTCTGTAGAAGACAATGGAATTGGAATGGATCTGGATGATAAGAATAATAAAATATTTGAACTCTTTAACCGCTCGGGGAATTCACGGATGGTAAAAGGTACAGGTGTGGGCCTGTTTATGATCAAAAAAATTGTAGACAGGCATCAGGGCACGGTTAAGATTACAAGTGAACTTGGCAAAGGAACCAAATTTCTAATAACACTTTCATTAAAATAGCAGTCATGAAGTATAAGTTAATTTTTCTGGTAGACGATAACCCCACCACCGTATTTTACAATAAGGATGTTATTTCAGATTTTGATGAAGTATCTGAAGTGCAGTCCTTTGAAGATCCCAATGATTTTATTAAGGCCTACGCGGAGAACTATAATCACAACAAAGAGTCTATGTTGCTTTTACTTGATGTAAATATGCCACAGAAGCTCGGTTACGAAGTTCTGGAAGAACTGGAAGAAACGTTCGACGACTTTACGAACCTGGACGTACTCATGGTTACTTCCTCCAATTTGAAAACAGATCTAGAAAAGTCTTCCCGTTTTGGCTGTGTGCTGGGCTATATAGAAAAACCCTTAACCGTTGACAAACTTAGCAAAGCACTTCATGGAGAATTTTAAAAAAGGGGATCCTGCGAATAAAATTGTTTTTCCCTACGTCATCATTGAGTTACTGGAACATGGCATTGTTCGTTTTGAGATCACAAAAGATTTTTATCTGGATATGGATAAAACAATGGAGATGGTGAATGCCTGTAAGACCCTGTATCAAAATAAAATCTATAAGTCCTTAAAAGTAGTACCCTATAAAATGCAGATACACGATGAGGTTCTCAAGTATTTATCGAGTGACGCGCGAAAGCAAATGATCAGTATGGAGGCAGTGGTGGTAGACACCGCGACACTTAAATTTTTAGGCAATTTTTATCTCAAAATCAGAAAGCCTGTTATAAGAACAAAAATATTTAATAATGAAGCGGATGCCCTGGAGTGGTTAATGAAGGGCTAACACACGTTGATACATTCTCACGATGGAGTCAAACAAGCGGCAAATAGTTTTTAAAGGAGTTAAAATTGAACTACTTGCGCCCGATCTTTTGAGATTTGAAATTGAAAACAATGTCGCTGTTGACCTGGAAATGGCAAAAGACCTGTATCATCTTGGAAATTCTTTAAGTGAGATCCATCCTTACAAAGTACTCACTGTTTTTAATCGTAATTTTTTTCCCAGTGCGGAGGCCATGAATTTTATGGCAGGCGACAGTCGTTCAGGGAAAGTTCTGGCGGAAGCCTTCTGTATTAACTCAGCCTCACTCAAACTTATTTCTAATTTTTATTTCCGGATCAAAAAGCCCATTGTAACAAGTAAAGTGTTCGACAATGAAAAGATGGCATTGCGTTGGTTAAATAAATTTTAGTTCAACGAACACAAACAAAAGAGCGGTTCAAATATGAC
>CAZMHW010000677.1:0-2247 GCA_964566105.1 uncultured Akkermansia sp. | reverse complement strand
TCGGTAGCGGTATTTCACCACTTTGAAGGATTGTTTTTAAATAAAGTACCTTTGCTGCGTAAGCTAAAATGGCGCGAAGTTGTAACAGCTAAGGCGGTGTGGGGAACTGTAAATGAAAAGAACAGGCACACACTGTTGTTTCCTAAAAGCCTATCGGCACTTGATAAAGGACCTTATGCCGAAGCAAGCGTTGGGATTGAGAATATTTTTAAAGTATTTCGAATTGACGCCTTTTGGCGTTTAAATTATCAGTTGCCGCGTGCTGTTGATAATTTTGGATTTAAGTTTGGATTTCAGTTAGCCCTATAAAATATGATTTTAAGAAGCGAAAACCTGGTAAAAAAATACAAGAGCCGCACCGTGGCTAATAATGTTTCTGTGCAGGTAGAACAAGGCGAAATTGTAGGTTTACTGGGACCAAACGGAGCTGGTAAAACTACCTCTTTTTATATGATTGTGGGTATGGTAAAACCAAACAGTGGCAGAATTTTTCTCGACAACACGGACATCACCAAAGAGCCTATGTACAGAAGAGCTCAGCTGGGAATTGGCTATTTACCCCAGGAGGCGTCTGTGTTCAGGAAGTTGAGTATTGAGGATAATCTGTATGCCATTCTGGAAATGACCAAACTTACCAAAAAGGAACAGCAGATGAAGGCGGAAACCTTGCTGGATGAATTTGCCTTACATCATGTCCGGAAGAATTTAGGAGATCAGTTGAGTGGGGGTGAACGTCGCCGCACCGAGATAGCACGTGCTCTGGCTACCGATCCAAAATTTATCCTGCTCGATGAGCCATTTGCCGGGGTAGATCCTATTGCGGTAGAAGACATTCAACAGGTGGTGCGAAAATTAAAACAAAAAAATATTGGTATTTTAATTACCGATCACAACGTGCACGAAACGCTGAGCATCACCGACCGCGCGTATCTGCTTTACTCGGGTAGTGTGATAAAAAGCGGCACCGCAGAAGACCTGGCCAACGACGAACAAGTGCGAAAAGTATACCTCGGAGAAAATTTTGAGTTAAGAAAATAAAAACATGCAACTGGTATTTGCTTCTTCCAATCACAACAAAATCAGGGAAATAAATGAGATCCTTCCCGCCACTTTTACTGTCATTGGCCTAAAGGATATTGGTATTACCGAAGAAATTCCCGAACCTGGAACTACCATCAAAGAGAATTCTTTTCTGAAGGCCAGTTATGTGGTAAATTTTCTTAAAAACAAAGGTTCTGTTAACACGCCGGTATTTGCCGACGATAGCGGCCTCGAAGTGGAGGCTTTGGGGAAAGCTCCCGGAGTTTACAGTGCCAGATATGCGGGAATCCCCAAGAGCGATGAGAACAACAACCATAAATTATTAAAAGAGCTGCAACAGGTCACTCTTCGGCAGGCCCGCTTTGTATGCGTGATTACCTTAATTCTTGGAGATAGCATTCACTATTTTGAAGGAGAAATGAAAGGCACCATTGCTTATGAACCCCGCGGAGAAAAGGGATTCGGTTACGACCCTCTGTTTATCCCACAGGGTTACAGAAGTACCTTTGCGGAATTGGATGCGGCTGCAAAAAATGAAATCAGCCACCGTGGAAAAGCGGTGAATCAATTGGTTTCTTTTCTAAATTCTTTGTAAATTAGTGTATGCTTAAATGGCTCACGTTTATATTTGTGTCTCTCTTTTTGTTCAATAGCTGTTGCAACAAAAGCAACTGCAACGTTAACGAAAGTATGCTTCCGATCATTAATTTTTCGTTTACAAATATTACCGGATCTGGGACCATGTTTAAGACGTATACAGTTTATCAGGGAGCGGTGCTTGATTCTACAACCGGATATTATGAATATTATGGGAATGCGATCCGGCCATACAGATTTATAAACGATCCAACGGTTGCCGATAAAAAGTTTGTCATCGTACACAATTCAAAATCTGACACGATTTCAAATGTATCCTGTGAATTTTATTCGGAAAAAATAGTGTGCAGTAGCTGCTGGCCTTCAGGAACACAGTACAGCACTGTTTGGCGGTCAAGGGCATTTTCGTTTGTTTGTGCGGGTAAGAAATACAGTCAAAATGAAACTGTCATATTGGAATATTGATCTATTTAATTTCCCACTCTTTCCAGTCCATTTCTTCCCCATTTAAAATGCCAAGGTAACTGGAGTACCTTTCAGGACTAATTTCACCGTTTTCAACGGCAGTTATGACGGCAAATTTGGGTTCGTTTACGTGCAGGCAGTTGT
>CAZMHW010000676.1:0-2257 GCA_964566105.1 uncultured Akkermansia sp. | reverse complement strand
TTCCCCGTTCGGCCACTAACACTATGGGTTTCAGCCATTTCATAAAAGGTGAAGGTGTTTCTGTAAATTCCTTTCCCACATGCCTTTGCAGCACTTCCAGTTGTTTGAGCGTATTCATGCTTTTGTTTTTTCTTTAAATAATGTGTCTACCAGTTTCTGAATTATAGGTCCAAGTATCAAAATCGCCGGAATAGCAACCAGATAGGCCGTACCCCAGGATCTTAACCAGATCTTAAGAAATTTTTCTCCAAAACCGATATTGATGGAGATGAGCGTGAAGGATATGATGCCTGTTGTGATTATACCCATAAGTACGGCAAAGGCTATTTTAGTTTTCATAGTCCGGAGATAAATTAATGAATGTTTTCTATAACAATCGCGGAAGCGCCGCCCCCTCCGTTACAAATGGCAGCCACACCGTATCTGCCGCCTTCTTGTTTTAAAACGGAAATCAGGGTAGCGATGATTCTGGCACCGGAGGCACCGATGGGATGCCCCATAGCTACTGCACCACCGTAGGGATTTATTTTATTCAGGTAAATACCGAGTAATTGTTGGTTGGCCAGTACCACAGAGGCATAGGCTTCGTTGATCTCAAAAAAATCGATATCGGCCAGGTTTAGTCCACCCAGTTGAAGGGCTTTTGGAATTGCAAGAGCGGGGGAGGTGCTGAACCATTCAGGAGCCTGTGCAGCGTCGGCATAAGAAACGATTCGTGCCAGAGGTTTGAGCTTGTATTTTTGTACGGCCTCTTTGGAGGCCAGGATCAGGGCCGCCGCCCCGTCATTTAAATTGCTGGAATTGGCCGCGGTTAGCACACCATTTTCTTCGAAGGTGGGTTTTAGTTTGGGAACTTTCTCTAAAATGATTTTAGCGATATCTTCGTCCTTGTTCACGACCACTGTTCCGTTTTTTTGTTCAAAGGTGACGGGAATGATTTCTTCACCAAATTTATTTTTGGCAGTGGCCTGCTGCGCTTTTTCATAAGACTGGATCGCGTAATTGTCAATGGCTTTGCGACTCAGATTGTATTTTCTTACGGTCATTTCTGCCGCATTACCCATGTGAAAGTTAAAGTAAGGATCCCACAAACCATCTTTTACCATGCCATCAATTAAATTCATGTCCCCGGATTTGTTTCCTTTTCTCACATTCAGATAATGAGGGGAATTACTCATGCTTTCCATGCCGCCTGTAACTACTATTTCTTCCAGACCCATTTGAATTTGTTGCGCACCCAGCATGGTGGCTTTCATACCCGAAGAACAAACCTTGTTGACGGTAGTTGCATCTTTATTAAAGGGAATGCCGGCAAAAACGGCAGCTTGTCGTGCCGGTGACTGACCGAGATTAGCACTCAGAACATTGCCCATGTACACGGAGTCGATAAGTTCGGGATTTAATTGAATGCTTTCATAAACCTCTTTAATGGCCAGCGCACCCAGTTGAGTGGCGGAGAGTGAGGATAAACTGCCCAGGAATCCTCCTATGGGCGTTCTTTTTGCGGAGACGATGTAGGTTTCTTTCATTTTTATAATTATACCGTTCGGTATATTTTAGGTTAAAAAAACTATTTTTTGTTTTTGATCAGTAATTCGGTGTCTATAATGAGTTTTATCCGGTCCAGGGCATCAAAGAGGAGTTGGTGGTTGTTCATTATTTTTCCAAGCATAATTCCTCCTTCCACCAGTGTAATAAAAGTGTAAGCGTAATGTGTAGCATCTGTATTTTTTCTGAAGAGTCCTTCGCGTTTTCCTGTTTCGATGATCCGGCTCAGATTCACGATCCAGCCCCGGATGCTGTGCTGCACATTTTTTTTCAGGAAGGCAAGGTTGTCGTCCGCTTCCACCGAAGCGTTCTGTACAACGCAACCACCCCGTTCAAAGATCGATTTCCAGTTCACACGGTAAAAATCGGTAAAGGCAATAAGTTTGTCGTAGGGATTTGTTTTTACCTGTAAAAGATCTGCCACCCGTTTATTTAAACCCGACACGCTGTATTCGAAAACAGCGGAAGCTATTTCGTCTTTGTTTTCAAAATTGCCATACAAAGCGCCTTTGGTTAGTCCGGTGGCTTCAATCAGGTCGCTCAGAGACGTACCCGCATACCCCTTCTTGTTAAAAATGGGAGCAGCCTTTTCAATAATATACCTGCGTGTTTCTTCTGCTTTTGACATGTTGCCGGAAAATCCAACACAAATCTAACAAAAAATATACCAATCGGTATAAAATTAACATATTTTGATTCAAGACTTGTT
>CAZMHW010000675.1:0-2259 GCA_964566105.1 uncultured Akkermansia sp. | reverse complement strand
TTTTTATGAGAAAGAACTAACTGACCTTGCAGATCTTCTGCCTGATCAATAAACACTTCGATCTTATCACCAACTTTTAAATCAGGATTGTAACGAAACTCTGAAAGAGCAACAACACCATCTGATTTATAACCAATGTTTACAACCACTTCACGGTTGTTTTTAGCAACCACAACACCTTCAATGATTTGAAGATCTGCGATAGTGCTTAATTTTTGAGAGTACAACTCATCCAACTTCGCTTTTTCGTCTGCTGAATAATTGTCTTGTTTTTTACCGATCGAATTCCAGTCGAAATCGGGATTTCCAGTAACCTGGGCTTTTTCTGCCATTTTTATTTTTGCATGAAGAAGAAAAATTTCGCTTCATGACTAACGTTGTATCAAATCGCTAAGGCCGGTTTGAGGGATTAAACATTTAATTTTTTTGCGTCTTAAGCCTTAGTTAAAACGGGCTACAAATATAGCGTAAATTAAAAGAAGTTTGGTAGAATCTGGATATTTTAAATACTTGATAAAGAGGTATTTGAAAATTTTAACAGAATAAATTAAATCCTGCTTTTTTTACTCATTAAGAGCCAGTTTCAGGCTTCAGAATCATTAGTCGTTGATTTATAAGCTCTTAATATTTTCTATTCTTTTTGCAGAATCTCAAAACCACATTTTACACTTTCTCCATTATTGTCGGTAATTTCCAAAATATGGAGCCCTTTGGTGGGACTGAGTGATAACTGATGGTATTTTTGAGTGGTACCAATGTATTCACCGTCCAAATGCCAGAAAAGTGTGGCCTCTTTGTTTTTATGCGTGGCTTTTAATACGCACTTACTTTTTTCACCACTCTGATCTACAGGTACATAGATCTGAAAACCCTCTCTGGGGTAAATAATCTCCATTTGACTGTGAGTGAATTCATTTTCACAGCCTTCGAGGTATGGTGGTAGTGGTTTGTAAAACAAACTGTGCTGTTTAAAAAAGTACTCCTGTGCCGGGGTGGGAACAAACCAGGCCTGGTGTTTCATTTTATTTACCGGATAACAATTACTGTTCACGCGGTAAAGACCGCTTTCGTCAAGATGAATCAATTTATGAAAAGTACAGACTTTGGTTTTTTCGGACCCCAGCGGATAATCCCGAAACTCTGTCTGATCACAAATATCAGAGGCTTTATAACCACTTTGCCGGCATACCTTGATTTTTTGCAGGTCGCTGGTTGGCTTTTGAAACCACCTTCCGGAACCCAGAATGTTAAATATAGAAAACATAAGGGGTGCTGCTGCTGCCGTGCCTGTCAGTTCGGGTCTTCCTTCACCGTCGGCATTACCAACCCACACGGCCACTGTATAACGTGGATTAATACCAACCGCCCAGGCATCCCTGAAGCCAAAACTGGTTCCTGTTTTCCAGGCGATACGGTTTTTAGAAAGAAATTGCTGCCAACCTACGTAGTCCTGCGGACGCACCAACTCCGTCATTGCCTGAAAAGTATAATAAATGGCGGAAGCATTGAGCAAGTCAGACCTCAGCTTCACCTGGTGTTTTTCCTCATTTTGATTTTTCAGGAAGATCAGCGCATGGTAACTGTTCTCCGCGTAACGGTTACGAATGTTTGAATAGCGCATCAGGGACCTTGCCATCGATGTGTAAGCACCCGCTATGTCCCAAAGCCTTGCCTCTCCCCCACCTAAAATAAGCGACAGACCGTAGTGATTGGTGTTTTTTGTAAATGTTGTAAAACCTAATTGTTTGAGTCGTTGGTGAAATTTTGCAGGACCGTATTCCTGCAGCATTTTTACAGCGGGGACATTCAAAGAGCGTGCTATGGCCTGGTTGGCCGGGACTAAACCATCGTAGGACAAACTGAAATTTTTTGGTCCGTAGGAACCAATACGTGTGGGAATATCTTCGAGTAAAGCCGCCGGAAGAATTTTATTTTCATTAAGCATAAACGCATACAAAAAAGGCTTGAGGATACTTCCGGTACTGCGCGGTGCCTGAATAATGTCGACATAGTTTTCATGCGCATTTGTTTCAGAAAAACTATTTCCAACATAAGCAACGACCTTGCCCGTTTCTGTTTCAATTACCAGTGCACAGGCATTGTGAATCTGGTTAAAGGAGAGGTTCTGAACCTGTCGGTTCAAAAGTTCGCTAACCTGAATCTGAAGATTCTTTTCAATGGTGGAATGAAATTCACGGGAAGCCCCATGCGAGAGAATGCAGCGTCCCAGCAAATGAGGTGCTATCTGTGGAATTGGAT
>CAZMHW010000674.1:0-2274 GCA_964566105.1 uncultured Akkermansia sp. | reverse complement strand
TTTTGGTTTTGCGAAGGGTCGGCTTGTGTGTCGGGCAAAACCAAATGTGCCATTTTGTGCGGTTGGCATTTCGGGTCGTTTTTCTGTCGGTTTGATGTTGCTCTGTCGGTCGTCACAGGGTTGCCACTAACTACCTTATAGGAGTGATATTATCACCCCAATACAACAAAATACGGGATATTGGAGCAGGTTTTTACTTTTATGAACTCTGATGTATCCGTCTTTTTTCCGCATAACGTAATCCTTCGGCTCCTCAGTCACATCTTTCAACTAAGTACCTCGTATTTTTCTTAAAATTAGCAATTTTTATAAACTATCGTAAGGACTTATCACATTTTGTATGCTCCTGGTACTTACATGGGTATATATCTCTGTCGTTCTGCTGCTACTGTGTCCCAGTATCTCCTGTATGTAACGTAAATCCGTCCCGCTTTCAAGTAAATGGGTAGCATAACTGTGCCTGAGCCAATGTAATGTTACGGGTTTGTTTATTTTACTGCGCTGTAAGGCCTGCTTTAAAACATTTTGCAAACTTCTCTCATCGTATGGGCTCTGCCCATCCTGCCCTTCAAATAACCAGTACCCGGGCGCATACACTTTAACATACTCCCGCAAAATAGCCAGTATTTTTTCCGACAAGGGTACTATCCGGTCTTTTCTGCCTTTAGCCTGTTTTACAATCACCAGCATGCGCTTCGCGTCAATATCACTCAATCTTAACTTTAATAATTCCCCACGTCTCAAACCACAACTATAAATCAGACTCAACATGGCTTTATGTTTAAAATTCCCAGCCGACTGTAAGATCATTTTTATTTCTTCCTTACTTAAAACATTCGGGAGGAGTTTACTGTTTTTTGGCCTGTGAATTAATTCAGGATTCAACTGCCTGCCCTCCAGAGTTCTGAAAAATAATTTCACCGCGTTAATTACCTGGTTCTGATACGAGGCAGAACAGTTGTTTGCAAGAATGTAGCCGGTATTAAACCGGATGAGATCGTCGTTGTTAATTTCTTCCACACGCTTGTCTCCGTAATACCTCAAAAACACACTTAACGCGTCGGCATAGGTGTTAATGGTACTCTCACTGTAACGACGCCACAACATCCATTCCCTGAATTTTTTGAGTTTCTCTTCCTGAACGGCAGTTAAACTACCCAGAGGTTCCGTTCCTGTTTGTCCTTTATTTTTTCCTGGGGCAACCGGAACCATTACTGTGTGCGACTCCTGATTTTTTAAAGCGGAGTAATCTACAAAAGCCACCGGACTTAACAGATGAAATAAAGTTCCGCGTATGCCCGGAGAAGAAGGCAGGTACCAGGCGCTGTGTGTCTTCGTCCACCTCAAATGAGGCAGAGGCCTTAGCAGCTGCATGATCTCTTCATTCTTGTCAAAAGAAAGGGTGATAATTTCTTGCCCGCGGTGAAATACACGGGCCAGACTAACTTTGGGTTTGGGCATACACAAAATTAAAGACAGTCTTCAAAAAGTCTTACTACGTTTTATAGTATTTTAAAAAATAAAAGGATTTAAAGTGTGATCTCGTGCCCGCATTTAAAATGCCCTTTGGGACAAGCCTTGTAGCCATGCAAGCCGCAGGGACGGCACTCCAATCCGCTCACTTGTTTAATCTGACGGTTGTCAGAAAGGGGACCAAATCCAAATTCAGGAACGGTGGAGCAAAAGAAAGCGGTAACAGCCGCGTTGACAGAAGATGCCAGGTGAAGGGGTGCGCTGTCGTTCACATAATTCATCTCCGCGTGTTGCATTAAAGCACAGGATTGTAACAGGGACAATTGGCCAGCCAGGATCTCCGTGTTCTGGTGTTTGGTACTGTGGCTAATTTCTTTGCACAGCGCTTCGTCTCCGGGCGCTCCTAAAAAATATATTTTTTGAGTAGCGGGAATCCGGTCACACAGTTCCACCCATTTTTCTACCGGCAGTTGTTTGGTAAACCACACCGAAGCGGGTGCCATACACACATACGCCCCCGATTGAAAGGGTTTTACAAACGCGTAATCGTGTGGAGTGGGGTAGAGCCTGGGTGTATATACCGAGGCGTCGGTAAAATCTTCCACCAGTTGCGCGTACCGCTGCGTTTCGTGACGGCCATCGCCAATTACGTGTTTTACCGCGTAATTAAATAAAAAAGAAAAAGGATTTTGTTTGTACCCGGCCGTGTGTCTCGCGTTAGAAAATCCCGTCAAAAATCCCGAACTGGCAAAGCGGTGGCAGTTCACCACCACATCGTATTTGTTTTTACGGATGCGAAAC
>CAZMHW010000673.1:0-2278 GCA_964566105.1 uncultured Akkermansia sp. | reverse complement strand
CTTTCACCGCGTCCGGATTAAATACAGAAAAGAAACCCAACAAATGCGATGAATTGTAAACCGGTGCTTCATCCAATAAAATTAAATTCTGATCTACATTTCCTCCACGCACATTAAATCCACTGGCACCTTCACCCACTGTGGTAACCCCTGGCAGTAACTGGATAACGCGCACAAGATCCACTTCCCCCATTAAAGCCGGAAGTTTACTTATTTGTTTAATGTCCAGTTTGGAGACTCCCATTTCCACACTTTTAACATTCTTGTCAGCCGCCTCCGAACTAATCACTACTTCTTCGAGTTGATTCCCTTCTTCCTCTATCTCTATGTTTTTAGTAGTATTACTTTTCATATCGAGCACAAATACATAAGTTTTGTATCCTATATAATTTACGACAATGGTATTTGTGCCTTTAGGTAACGTAAAGGAATAGAACCCGTAAGCATTAGCGTTGGCACCTATGTTCGTACCTTGTTTAGAAACCGTGGCGCCTATCATGGACTCGCCATTCTTTGAATCCTTAACGTAACCACTTAAGGTAAATCTATCCTGACCGGAGACCGTGAGTCCAATTAAAACGAAGAGCAGTACAATTTGATTTTTCATATTTTTTTGTTTTAAAACTGTTTGTAGCAAAGAGGCGGTGCAAAAGAACACAGTGCACTGCAAAACAGTTCTCAAAACTATCTGCAGGAATCCCGGCACCTTCTCAATTCCGTAAAACAAAACAGAGTGGGATTAATAAAATAAAAGAGATCGGATTTAGTATTTACCAAAGGGTTTCAAAAAATAAGCCAGCCGGAAGCCAATGGAGCTACCATCATTACTAAACGTATGAGAATAGTTGTGATTATCGATTGTATAATGCACAGTGGAAGTGGCCATGGTGTTAAACCCCATGTTAAACAGAAGGCTTGCCTGTAAAATAGAACCATTACGATAGACTCTCTCACGACCAATACTTAAACGCCCCAGCATATAAGCACCGCCGTGTGACACAGATTCACTGGAAAGATAATTCGCAGAACTTCCCTCCGTGCTGATGCTATACTCTTGATGAATGGATTGTTTTGCACCCAGCGTCGGTACCATACCGGCACCTATTAGCCATTTGGCGCCTTTACAATTGGGTTTGAATTTATAGAACACCGAAAAAGGAACTTCCAGGGTAGGAAAAATAGTTTTAATATCGGAAACCTTTTTTTCCGCATTTAAAAGTGAATAGTTCTCCGAAATAGAGTAACCAAAACCAATGGCGTTTAAACCAAATCCTGTTAAAAGCATCCAACGGGTGTTTACATCATATCGTGCAACTACATTGATGTTGGGAGCACCAAAAGAATGTTGCTTAAACCGGGCGTTGGCAATCTGCGCGCCTTCACTGTATTTGGCATTGCTGGCGCAATTTCCCAGTTGAAGACCCACCCGCCATACTTTATCCTCAGGTAAAGTTCTGTTTTTGACTTTGGAAGATAAAGCCGATTCAGTAAGCGTGTTACTTAAATCCTGGCCATAAGCCAGATCGGATAAAAAGACCAAGACGAAAGTAGAAAAGATCAGCGTTTTCATGTTTTTTGTATAAATGGATTAATAACTGATACAAAAGTCAGGGAATGAAAACAGACTGGCAAAAGCGATATGCCAAACGAATCAGGATGTCTTCCAAATCCCCTTCTGTATCTTCCAAAAAAAAACGGGAAATCAGAGCGTACCGTTAATCTGCTTAAGAAAAAGCTCTTTATAGGTATCTGAAATGGGAATAATTTGATTCGCCACTTTTATTTTCATGCGCTCGATCGACTCAATTTTGTGAATGCCCACCATGTAGGATTTATGAACCCTGCACACCAGGTGCGGAGGAATGATCTTTTCCAATTCACTAAAACTTTGCAGGGTCATAATCTTTTTATTCACCGTGTGAATTCTCAGATAGTCGCGCATTCCTTCAATGTAGAGCACTTCCGTCAGGTTTATTTTCTCCAGACGATTTTCCGTCCGCACAAAAATAAACTCCTTGGCAACACTCGTTGGCGGCTGAATAATCTTTTCCTGGGCTTTATTCACCGCTTTTAGAAACCGGTCGAAGGTGAAGGGTTTTAAAAGGTAATCCGTTACATTGAGCTCATAACCCTTGATGGCATATTCCTGATAAGCCGTAGTAATGATGACCTGGCACTCGAGTTTTGAACTTTCCAGTAATTCTATCCCTGAAAGCTCGTCCATGTTAATGTCCAGAAAAAGCAGGTCCACCTTATTGGATTTTAAATACGCCAGACC
>CAZMHW010000672.1:0-2279 GCA_964566105.1 uncultured Akkermansia sp. | reverse complement strand
GCGTTGGATTGCCCAGATTGGTTCGTTTTGTAAAGCACCTGTGAGTAGTGCATACCCTTTGTAAATAATTCCAGCCCCACCGTCATCAATTAAGGATGGCTCATAGAATATTTTATTATCTATCGTGGTGACAAGACTTCGCATAGTGGTAAGAGAAGCATTCATGGTATTGAGAATATCGATTTCCTCTACCTGCTTTGCCTCGGTTGCGCCCCCAACCACTGAACCGCCCGATGCTAAAGCCATAAAATCATTGATTGCATCCCTTAATGCTCCTGCGTTGGCTGTTGCAGGGGCAGTGACATCAGCATAGGGAATGAAAATATTATGGAGTGCGCCCTGGCCAATATCAATTTTAATAATGGTTGTTTTAATAACAGTGATTTCTATTATCTGGCTTTTGGTTACGTTTCGGATCAGAGCGCCATTAGTTATTTTAATGCTCGCTCCGTTATTTGTTATTTGAATTGGCATGATTTACGTTTTTATTTTTCGGTTATTTAGAAGTTGCTTTTGCTATCAGTTCTCCTACCCATGCTCCGACAAAGCCCCCAATCATTACATAGGGAACAACATCTTTTGCGTGTGCTTTTCCGTAATAGTAGGATGCCAGAGAACCAAGCAGGGTAAATGTTGAAACAAGAGTTTTTTCTTTCATAGTTATTTAAGGGATTGAGTGAGTAAAAGAGAAGTTGTGATGCCGGATAAAATCAAAAGGCCACCTGAGAGTAATTTGTTTTGTCTGGACTTTTTTCGTTGGTTCTTAAAGGCGGTATTTAACTGATTGGTGAGGTATTGGTTTGCGAGTTCCTGCTCCTTTTGTAGCTCTCTGAAATTATTTTCTACCAGCTTGTGAAATATGAGCGAACTATCCCGATTTGCAACAACGTTTTCCAGAGCATGAATGGTTTGATCGCAAGCTGTGTCGCTGAGATTTTGTAGATTAGTAAGAGAATCTAACAAAGGGCTTAAACTGTCTCCGGCTTTGAAGTAAGAAGTGTCAAGATTAGTGATTGCTTGTTTTAACTCTTCTTGCAGATATTTAGTTTTTAGGCGGTAAGCTGAAAGTGACTTTTTCTTTTCGGTGACAATGGTTCTTAAACTATCGTTTGCGTTTCGTAACTCAGAAAGTTTTTTTTCATATTTCACAATCGCTTCCAACTTTTCCTTTTTCTCCCTGCGCCATTGGCTCAAAAATAAAGTGTCCTGTAAAGGGACTTGTTCTGACTTTGGGGATTGGATAAATTCACAAGTCCCTAGTACAGCTATACAAATAAGTACGACTGCAATGATTTCATTTTTTATTTTGAATCCTTCCATAGTGTTTTGGTTTTAGATGTTAGTGTTTGGTTTTTTTTCGATGCTATACCCGAAGCATCCGGCGGCAATAAGGCTCACGATGGAATAGAACATATATTCAGGCGTGGTGATATTAAATACCAGTTGTGCAATCCAACTGGTAATAACAAGAAGCATACTGATTGCTATAACTACTTCTCTCAGGCTATACCTGTTTGTTTTGTCCTTTAGCAGGTCTTTCAAAAAATCACTCATGGAGCAGTTGTTTTTGTTTGTCATTAAAATAGAAGTGCCCGGCAATACCCAGACCGACAAGCCCTCCAAAGACGTAAGCCGCCATTCTGAGTTTTCGCCTTTGTACAGTTCTAAAATCAATCAGAGTATACGTAAAGAAGTTTCCAAGCCTTGCTTTGTGCTGTTCGCAGAGCTTCATAAAGACTTCAAAATCACTTGCATTTTCAAAGACCTGACAGCCCGCTGAATTTTTATCGACGGTTTTTGTTATTCCAACTTTGTTGGCTCGGTGTACATTAATTCCGTACTGGCCTGTTTCTTTTTTTCCATTGTAAAAATCCAGTGTGGCGTTCCGGTCATAGTCTCGCATGATGCTGATAGGTTTTGCTTGAACGAGAGCCTTGTACTGCCCTCTATGCAGGCCGATAACATGAGAGTTGATGTTCTGCCCTTCCGCTACAATGGCCGTTCCTTGTGGCAGCATTGGGTTTTTAAGCCAAAAAGTTCCTGGGTCAGTGGTGATCTTAAAAATGTGATACTCCCATTTGTTCGGACTTGATTTGAAGAAGACGTGCAACTCATCATCAAAGCGATTGGGTACAACACTTTTGCTTCTCAGTCCTACAATGTTTAATTCGTAGAGTCGAGTAAAGAGTTTATAACCTTTAAACCTAAGTAATGCTTTGATTTTGTTTAACATGGTGCGCCTGGATAAATTGAATTAAAGGAAATCAGGTGTGTAATTT
>CAZMHW010000671.1:0-2280 GCA_964566105.1 uncultured Akkermansia sp. | reverse complement strand
GCCCATCACCGACCAAAAGCCCGTCTAAACGACCATAAGTGGGGTAATAAACGAATTTATACCAGTACATCCATCCGTCAGGATCGTCAAGTTTTGGTAAATACAATGATTGATAAGCGTAATTCCTGATAATGAATCCGAAAATAAATAGCACAGCAAGTATCCAACTCCCCCATTTAATTTTACCGAGACGATGAATTGCTATCAAAAGAAGAGGAAATACTAGATAAAAATGTTCTTCCACGCAAAGTGACCAGGCGTGTGAAAAAGTCCCATAGTGTTTCAGGTCAAGTCCAAAATTTTGCGTGAAGCTGAGAAATTTCCAGAGGGGTGGGAGACTCTCTTTTTCCCTAAAAACAGGAACATAAAAGTACAGTGTGACAGTAACCAAAAACGCCGGAATGATTCTGAAAAATCGTTTTAAAAAGAAGTGTTTGAAGGAAATGGATTGCCCTTGTTTGATTTGAATGAACAGCTGAGATGAAATTAAAAAGCCACTCAAAACAAAAAACAGGTCAACTCCTGTCCATCCAAATTGAGCGACATCAGGCAGCCATTCGGGTTGACCGCCACTTAAAATAAAATAGTGAAACAGGAAGACAGACAGTATTGCAAATGCCCTTAAATGATCAAGTCCGTAAAATTTTTGTTGACTATTATTTCCGCCCATTATCATACGCTTGTGATCGTTTGTTAGTTCATTTTTAGATCGACAAACACCGCATAATGGTCTGACACTTTATTACTGTTAGAAATGAGTCCCCTCAGAGTGAGATCTACTTCTAAATTCCCGTAAACCCTGTCGATTCCCCAATAGTTGTAGTCCAGGTAATCCTCCAGCCCAGGTAGTTCCAGCTCTGGATCATAGTAGGTCCTGTTAAAGTCCCCGCCGATGATCAGAGGTAAGGTAGATTTTTTGATAAAATTCAGTGTATTCCCTATTTCATCAGGATCTTTTCCATCGTGATGAAGATTATATACATTGAAAGACTCTTCACCATTTTGAATCTTTGTTCGTAACACACTTCTGGTTCTATACTTATCAATGGCCAACACTACCTTATTCTCAATCTCAGCTATTTTGAATTTTGAAAGCGTGGCGTTTCCCCAGGTTCCTTTGCACTTGTCGTTAACGTTGCCATGCCCGCCAAAAGAATAGTTCATTTCCAGCGAGTCAGCAAGGGATTCAATAAAATTCTTTACAAGGGTGTTGCATCGGTTTTTAGGCACTTCCTGCAAAAGAACAATATTTGGATTTGCCTGCCTTATTATGTTTGCCAATTGATGTATTTGCTCAGGGGAAGCGCCCATAACTTTTTCATCAAAGGGGTTTTGGTCGGAGGTAAAACCAAGTTGAATATTGTAGGTGACTACTCTCAAGACAGAGTCGGTATAACCTGAATGCAAATTTTTGAAATAGGTATCAGCAGGGTCGGGTATCACAGGATCTTTTGAACAAGCACATAGGGTAAGAATACTTAATATTTGGTAGAGTTTCATGTTAGACTGATGTCCATTACATTCTTTAATGTTGCGTTTTTCTAATCTGCAAATTAGACATTTGAGTAGAAAACTGCAAGATGACACAAGCTTTGTAATGAGGTGTTGTTTTCAATTGTAGTCATAGTCGTAATAAATTTTATAAACGCCAATGTCCTGTTCTTTGACAAGCCCTTGCTCGTTGTATAAATAGACAAGGTCGTTGTAAGCCATTCTAAAATTGAAGTGAACGGTAGTCTTATGTAATTTGCCGTTTTTGTAACTGTGTTTAAATTTATAGAGCTTTTCAGTATAATCAAACCAGTCTTTAGCTTTCAGGTGGCGATTAACTTCACATAAATTAGTGTGCTTATCGTAAACGAGAGAAAATCTGCTAAAATCATCGGGTTTATCCGCGTGATAAAAGGTGCTGGTGAGAAGTTGACCGAGTTTATTCTTCGTGATTTTATTTTTCAGATGTATGATCGAATCTAATTCATGACTTCGAAACGTACAATTAATCAGGATGTCTTTTTCGTTCGGAAACTGAAAGGTCATTTCATAAGAAGGGCTTTGCCTGGCCTCTCTCTTTATCTGATAAATTTTATTGTCCATAGTAAAGGTGTATCTGGTAACTACCGTCTGGTAACCCTCAAATTTAAAATCATGCCTATTGGTCAATGAATCATAAACACCTTTGCTTATAGCTTCTTTTTCGATTTGGTACACAATGTTTTTTAAATAGACTTTTTTGCTCCAAACCGAGTCCTTGTAATAATGAGAAACTACTAAAGAGTCAGA
>CAZMHW010000670.1:0-2280 GCA_964566105.1 uncultured Akkermansia sp. | reverse complement strand
ATTTAAAACCGATAAAAAATCAATTGGTCAGGATTTGAAAGAAGAGAATTTTAGTTTTCAAACGAATAAGCTGTCTTATAACGTAGGAGATCAGCTTTACCTGTATACGGACGGTTTTGCCGATCAGTTTAGCGAAGCTGATAAAAAACGAATTGGCTCCAAACGATTTAAAAATAAACTGGAACAAATTAGTCAGCTTCCCCCTGATACGCAGAAAAGAGAAATGGAAAGTTTTTTAAACAGCCACAGAGGCTCCGCTTTGCAAACCGATGATATAACCTTATTAGCCATTAAATTGATATGATAGATAATAAATTTGCAGCTAAACGAATAACTCAAACGCTCACGCAGTCTCAGCCTTACTCAGATTTGTTTGTGCTTTGTGGCCCGTTAAATCAGCACATCGTCAATTCAACCATTCATTTGATGGAGAATAAACTCAAAACACTGAAATATTCCAAAACCATGATTTCCAAAGTAAAACTTTTGGGTATTGAGATGATGGAGAATATGTACAAACATCAGTTGAAAAAAGCCACGGTAAGCCCTTATTTTCAATTTATGGCAAACGAGGACGGTTTGACCATCATTGCCTGCAACGCCGTTTCTGCAAAGGATAGGAAGGTGTTAAATGAAAAGCTGGTTAAATACGAAAGTAACACGCTCAAGGAACTTAAAGAGTTGTACCTGCACAGGCTGGGTAATGGTAAAATCACCAAAAAAGGAAATGCCGGGTTGGGATTGTTGACAATATACAACCGTTCCGGTAAAAATGCCGGTTATCTGATGGATAAAATTTCTGAAAAAGAGTATTATTTTAGCCTCGAAGTAAAAATATTAAGCGATAATTAAGCAAAGCGATTAGAATGAAGAGCGTAACGATAAGTAAAACGAAAAAAACACCCGAAGTGTTAGTGGATTATAACCGTAACACTATTTCCATTACAGGAATTTCTATTCCTGAAAATGCTTACGAATTTTATGAACCCGTTCTTGACGAGGTCAAGCGATTTAAAGAAACTAAAACAGAACTATTATTTGATATTTACCTCGAGTATTTTAATTCCGGATCTTCCCGATGCCTGATCGGTCTTTTTCTGGAGGCGGCGCGCCCGGAAGGCGCCTTTAAAAAGGCAAGCGTCAACTGGTGGGTCGAGCAGGGAGATGATGAATTGAAACAAGCGGGGGAAGTGTTTGAGCAAATTTCGAAATTACCGTTTAATTACAAGGAAATTAAGGAATAAAATGAAAGTAGATCAGAATCTCTGGGCACACGCAAAGTGGGAAAAGGAATTTGTTCCGGGATTAAAACCACATCTATGCTTTTTGTTTGGCTCACGGTTTACCCTGGAGCTTGATTTTAAGAGAGCTACAGAACAACTGAGGTCTGTGTATCCTGGCGCGAATCTTATAACGGTTAGTACCGCCGGCAACATTATAAACGATAGTTTGATTGACGACGCTATTGTGGCAACGTGCATAGAGTTGGAAAAGACCAGCATCAGAACGGGGTCCTTTACACTGGGAGATGAAGAGGATGAAATTCTGGGTGCAAGGATAGCGGATTTTTTTAACTCAGAAGACTTATGTTACCTTGTGCTTTTTAGCGCTTCGGGGGTAAACGCGGGAAATATTTTAAAGGGAATTAATTCAGTTTACAAAGGCAGAGTTCCGGTTTCGGGAGGCGTTGCCGGAGACGATACCAGATTTGAAAAAACTTTGGTGGGCGTCAATGAAAAAGTAAGTACTGAGCAGCTGGTGGGCGTTGGCTTTTACGGAAAAGATCTGATAGTATCCCATGGCTCAAAAGGTGGTTGGGACAAGTTCGGACCTATACGCAAAGTAACAAAAGCCGAAGGAAATTTACTGTTTGAATTGGATCATGAGCCGGTGCTCGATTTGTATAAAAAATATCTGGGTGACAAAGCAAAGGATCTGCCAGCCAGTGGCCTGCTTTTCCCTATGTGTATCATTGAAGATGAGACCAAGGAACCTATAGTACGCGGCATTCAAAATATTGACGAATCTAAAAATGCGCTTTTACTCTACGGCGATATAGAAGAGGGACAAAATATTCAACTCATGCGGGCAAATTTCGACGAATTAATTACGGGGGCCAGTAATTCGGCGAAGGAAACATTTGAGGTCAACAAAGGGGAACCTGAGTTGGCCCTTTTAATAAGTTGTGTGGCCCGGCGCATGGTATTGGGGCAAATGACAGAGGAAGAATTACTTGAAACAAAAAAAATATTCGGGCCCAAAACTGCCCTGTGTGGATTC
>CAZMHW010000669.1:0-2289 GCA_964566105.1 uncultured Akkermansia sp. | reverse complement strand
ACACTATTTCTTTGCGGTAAAGGTTTCTGGCTTTGTCAATTTCAGCGTCAGTAATCTGTTCCCGTTCAGCTTTTTTCTCGAGGTAATAATCAAAATTACCTTTGTATTCGTATAACTGGTGATTGTCAATTTCAATGATCTTATCACACACCTCGTCTAAAAAATAACGGTCATGGGTCACCAATAAAATACTGATAGATCCATCCTGTAAATAATTTTCCAGCCACTCAATCATTTCAATGTCGAGGTGATTGGTGGGCTCATCCATGATGATCAGGTTGGGTTTATTGATCAGGGTCAGGGCAAGTGCAACTCTTTTTTTCTGGCCGCCTGAAAGTGTACTGATGATGCGACTGGTGTCTTTAATTTCAAGACGCGTCAGAATTTCTAAAATGTTTTTTTCATAATCCCAGGCATCAATCAGGTTCATTTCATTGAGTGCAATTTCCATCTTGTCTGCTACCTGATCGCTGGAATCGGTTTCACTCAATTTAATAATAGCGTCGTAATTACGAATACAACGTACAAACTGGTTGTCGGCAGTGTCTATTAATTGTTGAATAGTTAATGTTTCATCAAAAGCAAAATTCTGTTCTAAGAACCCCACGGTTATGTCTTTTCTGAAAACAACTTCACCTTCGTCCGCTATTTCAATACCTTTTAAAATTTTAAAAAGCGTTGTTTTGCCGGACCCGTTTTTGGCCACTAGCGCTACTTTTTCACCATAATTTATACCGAAACTTATTTTGTTGAAGAGGACCTTGGCACCGTATGCTTTAGAAATAGTATTAACCGAGAGTAAATTCATGGCCGCAAAGGTAATCATTCGTTATGAATGTAGCAGTAACCATTCAAAACGCGACACATAAGGGACATGTGAAGAAAAGGACACCAATGGCTTCATTATTTATAATTAAAAAAATGCTCAAAATAAACGAAATTCAATTATTTTTGAAGTGTTCTAAACCCAAAAGCATGATTATTACTAAGACTAGTTTAAAGGACCTGGTTTACCAGGTAAATGGTGCGGCTATTGATGTCCAGAAGGCTCTTGGTCCGGGCTTACTGGAAAGTGTTTATCATAAGTGCATGAAGCAAGAGCTCAGATCATTAGGGATTAACTTTCAGTCAGAATTAATAGTACCAGTCACCTATAAAGGACTGGATATTGACACAGAACTCCGATGCGATCTTTTCGTAGAAAATATTCTGGCCGTCGAATTGAAGGCAGTAGAATATGTGTTACCGATTCATGAGGCCCAAATTATCACCTATATGAAATTGTTAAATGTTCCCAAAGGCTTGATGATCAATTTTAATGTAAGAAATATTTTCAAAGAGGGGCAGAGAACTTTCGTAAACGAGTTGTACAGGGGTTTACCCGATTAAAAGACGACTATTTAAAAACAGACTATTCCCCTTCAAACCACCTAAGTCACATAAGAACACATAAGGGAAATGGTAAAGCTTAAAATGTTCTTAATATCTCTTACGGGGCTCAAAACACACTCAATCCTGATTTATTCTTACATAATTCTCTCAATAACGATTATAAACCATACGTCAATTTTATAATTAAGAACTACTTATATGTTCTTATGTGCCTTATGTGGTTAAAAAGTAAATACCCCTTATGTACAGTTATAGTTCTTTTTTGGTTCTATCCGTGGAAAAATAAAAAAACCCCGCCAAAAGACGAGGTTTTAAGTTGATTATATGAAATATTTTAATTTACCTGTCCATAATCCTTTGTGCTTGCAACACTACCATTTTCATCCCAGTTGGTCCAAATGCCAGTTTTTTCGCCATTCAGGTAATTCATTTCAAAACGTTTTTTGCCGATTTCATCAAATACCAACCAGGTGCCTGTTTTTTTTCCGAGGTTATAAAAAGCGATGGCAGAGGTGGTGCCGTTTTCGTTGTAACGGGTCCATTTCTGATCTTTTTGACCTTTGGTAAAGGAACCACTTTCCATTAATTTACCGGATGCATAGAAGTAAGAGGCAGGTCCGTCAATAACGCCTTCTTTCACTGTAAACTCAGATTTAATGCCATTTTTTGTTTCTGAGAGTACGCCATTGAATAATTCGCCATTGAACAGATTGGCACTGTTTTCACTGTCGTTTATGTATAAGCCTTTGTCATTTAATTTTTGAGCATTTAAAAGCCCAATACCGAGAGTTGACAAAACTATTAGAACTACCTTTTTCATAACCTGATGTTTTAAAAAAATGAAACAATCAATTTGTTAAATCAAAGGTATTACCTTAATGGTTTAGAAACAATGGG
>CAZMHW010000668.1:0-2293 GCA_964566105.1 uncultured Akkermansia sp. | reverse complement strand
GGCCTATTCGTCATATTAGCGGCGATTTTGTTCCTATTAACGCGGGGTTGTTATGTATTCTGAAACCTGTAAAATGGGCTGGTGTTTCTGTTCTTGGAGGCTACCGCTATGTGCGGGATGAACAAATAAGGCAAATCAAACTAAATTTCAGGGGCTGGTACTACTCTATTGGCGTTTGGATTGACGCCAGGCAGTTATTACGTAACGGAAACTATTACCTGCGTAAACGAAGGTATCACCGGAATCTCAAGGCACTTGGCGTTTGAGTTCAAAACCTGTGTCAACACTACTAAAACAGGCGATTTAGCAGGAAAAAACTCGTGATTTTTTAGTCCATCAAAAAATTTTATCTTTGCACACTAAATTTTTAACATGTCAGATTCAACCTTAGCAAAAAAAGGCCCCATTTCTCATTTTGTGGCCCACCATTATAAACATTTTAATGCTGCAGCACTTGTAGATGCTGCGAAAGGATACGAAACACATTTAACCGAAGGTGGTAAAATGATGGTAACCCTTGCAGGTGCCATGAGTACAGCCGAACTCGGAAAATCACTGGCTGAAATGATCCGTCAGGGAAAAATTGATATTATTTCCTGCACCGGTGCCAATCTGGAAGAAGACATCATGAATCTGGTGGCACACAGTCATTACAAACGTGTACCTCACTACCGTGACCTGTCGCCACAGGACGAGTGGGACCTCCTGGAAAATCATTACAACCGTGTAACGGACACCTGTATTCCTGAAGAAGAGGCTTTCCGTCGTTTGCAAAAGCACATTCACAAGATTTGGAAAGACGCGGATAGCAATGGTGAGCGTTATTTTCCACATGAGTACATGTACAAAATATTAAACAGTGGAGAATTAAAACAATATTACGAGATTGATCCGAAGGACAGCTGGATGCTGGCAGCCGCAGAGCGCAATTTACCAATTGTGGTTCCAGGCTGGGAAGACAGCACCATGGGAAACATCTTTGCCTCCTACGTAATTAAAGGAGAAATTAAAGCCAGTACCATGAAGAGTGGTATTGAATACATGGCCTGGTTAGCAGACTGGTATACCAAAAACTCAGGTGGAAAAGGCGTTGGCTTCTTCCAGATTGGTGGTGGTATTGCCGGTGACTTTCCTATTTGTGTTGTACCAATGCTTTACCAGGATATGGAAATGCACGATGTTCCTTTCTGGAGCTATTTCTGCCAGATTTCTGACTCAACCACTTCTTATGGTTCTTATTCAGGAGCGGTTCCTAATGAAAAAATTACCTGGGGTAAATTAGACATTCATACACCGAAGTTTATCGTTGAGAGTGATGCTACGATTGTAGCGCCGCTTATTTTCGCGTGGGTGTTGGGCTGGTAGCTTCTCCTTCGACTTCGCTCAGGATGACAGCTCAGCTACCAGGTGCGACTACGCTCAGGATGACATGCTTCGGCTCCGCTCAGCATGACACTTCCCGGCTTCGGCTCCCGAAGCGAGTCCGGGACATATCCCGCTCAGCCAGGTGATTCGCTTATGCAGTTTATTTTCTAAAAATTAAAAAGTGGGATAACTCCCACTTTTTTTATGTGCTTATTGTGCAGCTTTGCAGATAGGTTCGTGTAAGATGGGGAAATTACAGGAGTTGGCAATGAAACACCTTTTGTTGGCTTCGTGATGGAGCTCGTTTGCTTCCTGAATCATAGATTTGTCACTTACTTTTACTTTTGGATGCAAAACCACTTCGATGAACTGGCCTCCTCCATCCTCTCCTTCCAGCATGGTGCCTTCTGCCTGATCTTCATAGTCTGTTACCACTACTCCGGCATCTGCGCACAAATGCAGATACCATAACATGTGGCAACTGGACAACGAAGCCAGAAACAATTCTTCGGGATTGTGTTTGGTTTTATCGCCCCTGAACGCAGGATCTGAAGAAGCGCTGATCTCCGCCTTATTTTTTACGATGATCTTGTGACTTCTCTCGTACGAACGGTAGTCGCTGGTTCCCTTACCAGTATTACCAGTCCATTTTACTGTTAATGCATACTGATGTTCTTTGCTCATTTTATTTGGTTCTATTCTTTTCTTCGTGTTGCGTAAATTAATTCGTCGAGATACTCGCCGTTTTTAAAAAGAGTTTTCTCCAGTCTGGCCTCCAGTATAAACCCTGCTTTTTGCAGCACGCGCTGCGAGGCCAGATTACTGCCAAATGGCCGGGCATATACCCGGTTAATGGGATATGTTTTAAACGCAAAATCTATCATTTGGGGAATAGCTTTGCTTATAATTCCTTTTCCCCAAAAAGGTT
>CAZMHW010000667.1:0-2294 GCA_964566105.1 uncultured Akkermansia sp. | reverse complement strand
TGTCCACATAGCGGTTCCTGATTTTTTTAGCGAGGTGCCAGACGGTCATCACCAGCATCAGCGTGGAAGCTATCAATAAGGTGATCCAGCCACCATGCATAAACTTACTGAGGTTGGCATAAAGAAAACCGGACTCAATAACGAGGTACAAAGTGATGATAAAATAAATAAAGAGTTTATTGTAGCGTTTCATGTGCATGTAAAAATTCAAAAGGGTAGTGGTCATTAACATGCACAGTACAATGGCCAGACCGTATGCGGCCTCCATGTTCGAAGATTCCCTGAAGTATAAAACCACCATCACACAACCTGCCAGTAACAACCAGTTGAGTGAGGGAATGTAAATTTGTCCCCGCAGCACAGTGGGGTAACGTACCTCTACTTTTGGCCAGAGATTGAGGCGCATGGCTTCGTTGATTAATGTAAAAGAACCGCTGATAAGCGCCTGAGAAGCGATAATGGCGGCAATCGTTGCAATCACAATGCCATAAGGCATAAAGGCTTCCGGCATAATTGCGAAAAAGGGATTACTGGCTTTAAACATGTCCAGTTTTTGTCCCTGATGTGCAATGAGCCAGGCGCCTTGTCCAAAATAATTTAATACCAACATACTTTTTACAAAGATCCAGGAGACACGGATGTTTCCTTTTCCGCAGTGGCCAAGATCAGAATACAAAGCTTCCGCCCCGGTAGTACATAAAAAAACGGAACCGAGAATAAGAATGCCCAGGGGATGTGTATGCAATAATTTATAAGTGTAATAGGGGTTGAGGGCGGATAGCACCGACCAATCCGTGGAAAGCTGTGATACACCTAAAATACCAAGCATTAAAAACCAGGTGGTCATCAGCGGACCAAAAAATTTACCGATGAAACCAGTTCCAAATTGCTGGATAAAAAAGAGGCCAAAAATAATGCCGATCACAATGGGAACGGTATTTAATTCCGGATTAAAAAAACGCAAACCCTCTACAGCTGCTGCTACCGAAATGGGCGGGGTAATGATGCCGTCTGCCAACAGGGCGCTTCCACCTATGATGGCGGGAACGATTAACCATTTGAATTTACTCCGGCGCACCAATGTAAATAAAGAAAAAATTCCTCCTTCGCCGTTATTGTCTGCACGTAAGGTCAAAATCACATATTTAACTGTGGTTTGTAGGGTCAGGGTCCAGAATACTGCGGAGATGGCTCCTTTTACCATGTCGGCATCGATCACCGATTTTCCAATGATCGCACTCATTACGTAAAGAGGGGAAGTCCCGATATCTCCGTAAATAATACCAAGTGTAATGAGTAATCCTGCAAAAGTTACTTTGTTGATGCCGTGATGTGATGTTGCTACTGTTGTCATTTTGGTTTTTTCCTTCCGGAAATTTATTTGGCGACGAAGCGATACCCAACGCCTGATTCTGTAAGCAGATACTGTGGTTGATTTGGCTCCGTCTCTATTTTTTTTCTTAACTGATTAATAAATACTCTCAAGTACTGGGATTGATCAATGTAACCTGGTCCCCATACCTCGCGCAATAAATAATGATGCGTGAGCACCCGGCCTTCATTTTTCACAAAAAGGGTAAGGAGATCAAATTCTGTTGAGGTGAGTTTGATGATCTCATTGTTCTTCTTAACCAAATGGTTGGTGATATCTATCTCAAGCGTGTTGTTTGTAAGGCTGTGTTTAAAGTTGGCAGGCATCGTGCTTCTGATCGATGAACGAATACGTGCCAGTAACTCTCCCGTTCTGAAAGGTTTTACGAGGTAGTCGTTCGCGCCATTGTCCAGTGCTTTTACAATATCTTCTTCTCCGCTTTGCACCGAAAGAATAAGGATGGGACGGGTAAACCATTCGCGTAACTGTTTTAAGACTTCGTGTCCGCTGGCATCCGGTAAACCCAAATCCAGAAGGATCAGGTCGGGGTTGACGTTTTTTACCAGTCTTAATCCTTCTTTGGCGGTAGTAGCGCCATTCACAATAAAGTCATTGGCCTGCAATGTAATTTTGAGCAGTTTCTGAATTTGCTCTTCGTCATCAATAACCACTATTTCCGGTTTAGTCATCATTTCAGTGTATTGGTAACGTAAGACAATTCGGAAGGTAATTCTACAGTGAACACGGCTCCGCCATCCGGCATATTTTCCAGGTGAATGGTTCCTTTCATGGCTTCTACAAATCCTTTTACAATAGACAGGCCAAGACCAGTGCCGCCGGTAGCTGAATTTTTTAAGCGATAAAATTTCCCAAACACTTTATCAATTTCATCCACGGGAAATCCATAGCCGGTGTCTTCAAC
>CAZMHW010000666.1:330-2296 GCA_964566105.1 uncultured Akkermansia sp. | reverse complement strand
AGCCTGAAAATTATAATCGTTATAAAGCACTTTGTATTCGAATGCTTTGCGCTTTAATTTCATTTCCAGAAACACATCGTTGATATAGGAAGAGTCTCTGAAATTTGCAAGCGTACTGTCTTTTTGCGTAATACTTTGATTACTTCTGTTTCCTGTAAAAAGGCTTCCACAGGCACTCACTTCAAAATCATTTACAAAATGGCTTGTATTCTCGAATGTTAACCGGTTGCGCGACCGGTCCCGGTTAGAAATACCAAAGTCGCTCCTGAAAGAACTGCCCTTTGAAGTTTTTCCTGACTTCGTGATGATATTGATTACACCCAGGCCCGCAATTCCCCCGTAAATAGACGAACTGGCCCCTTTGATAATTTCGATCCGTTCAATGTTGAGTAAAGGAATTCTGCCGCCGAGAACAAAAGAACCATAAGACATATCGTTCATGATCATTCCGTCTATCATCCATAAAATTTTTGCTTCCCCCGTCCATGCTCCCCGTAAAGAAAGTCCGGTGCCATTTTGGGTATCTGTAGAAATATTAAATCCCGGAATATGTATAAAAACATCCAGCAAATCCTTATATCCGTTTTGCTCCATTTCCTCGGCTGTTACTATGTATACTGACCCGGGAGCTTCATTGATCTTTGTTTCGCTTAAATTGGCAATCGAAGTTTTGTCCCCATTGTCATTAGTGGGAGATAATTCAATTATTTCGGAAGTATTGGGTGTAAATATGGACGGTTTCACTGTATCCTGCGAGCGCAGTATTAACCGGGATGCCAAAAAAATGACAGTTATAACAATCCTGAAATTCATTCGCCGGTTATTTCATCTCAACGAACTCAAATTCCGATTTTGAGCTCAGGCGGAGATCTTCACCCAGATCAAGAATATCCTCGTCGTCTTCCTCATAGCGCCATGCTATTTTTACGTCTGTCCCTCCTGATTTTAAAGAGTTGAGCAAAACAAGCATTTCCACGAATATCCGCGAAGAAGAGGTGTTTAAATATTCCATTTCCAGTATCAGGTTTACTTTATCGGGCTTGGACGCTTTAAATTCATTTAACCAATCGAACACGGGTTGGTAAAATCTTTGCACATTGTGGGGGGTAGATATTCCCTTCAACAAGAGGTCACCATTCGTCTGCAGTCTTATTTCAGGGGTTTGCTGCGTTTTCTCGATTACTAAATTTTTCATATTAACGGAAATAATTGCTCATTTTAATTTAAGCTAAAACCAGACCAAGTCTTTTGTTTACGCTATGTTGTTGGTATTGTGTGTGTGTTTACGTTATTAGGATTCGTCAAACCGCCTTATCTAAAAAAATGCATACTATTACTTAGACGTGATTAACACGTTTTTCATAGTTCAATCGCTTCTGCGGGAGTAATAAGCGGAGTGCATCGCCGAAACCCACCTGTTTTTTATTTCAACATGCTGCGTTAATGACATGTTTTTTTTCAAAAATTCATTCAACCCTTCCGTCCAACAGGCTCTAAGCTAAATAGCTCAGGAGTCTCAGCAAATTTAATCTTAGTTTAGAACGGTTTGCAATTTCATTAATAAGTGAGTTTAATATAAAATAACTGAGAGTCCAAATACGCCGTTTGCGGAGCTGTTGTGAGTGGAATTCATCCGCACTTTGTTTGCACTTCGTTAAACTACTCATTCCCCAATGCCAAACTTAAATCCTCAGATGACTCGTACAGAAAATTCCTTCATTTTACGTTGTGACACTGGTATTTTATGTCCGTTCTTCATAATTAATAATCCACTTCTGCCTTTTTCAAATCTTTTTATGTAGTTAATATTTATGATAAACGAATGATGGCAGCGAAAAAAATAGGGAGGTAACAACAACTCGTATTCACCAATATTTTTTGTTGAGAGTACATGCGCACCCGGAGAATGAATATAGGTATAGGCTCCATCGGCTTCTAGAAATACTATTTCATCAAATTCTATAAA
>CAZMHW010000666.1:0-320 GCA_964566105.1 uncultured Akkermansia sp. | reverse complement strand
CTCAACGCCGGCAGACGTGTATATGGAAAGCGATGTATTGTTGTTTTGACCCTCTTTATTTCGCAAAGCCATGTTGCTTAACACCCTTTTCACAGCATCTTTGAATTCAGTTTTATTGAAAGGTTTCAGGATATAATCGATGGCTTGTGCCCGCAGAGCCTGAATCGCAAAATTATTGTGCGCCGTGATAAAAATAACCTCGAAGGTTCTTTTCGTAATTTGTTTTAATACGTCGAAACCGGTTCCTCCTTTAATTTGTATGTCCAGAAAGATAAGATCCGGTTTAAGAGCGTTAATTTGTTTCACCGCGTCCGCTACAT
>CAZMHW010000665.1:0-2306 GCA_964566105.1 uncultured Akkermansia sp. | reverse complement strand
AACAAATACAGTGGTTTAGAGGCTGAGTTTGAAAACTACAAACAAACAGCATCTTTATCTGTAAGTGAGCAGGTGAACGAACTTAATCTTCAGATCGCTTCTTTAAACTTATCTCACAGCGACTACGTGGCCGAGCTAAACGGTCAGATGGAAAGCCTTAACCTGGAACTAAAGAACATGGGGCTTCTCTTTGAAAGCATGACAAATACTTTAAGTGAGACGGAAGCGGCGCTTGAATTAAAAACCCAGGAATTAGTTCGCGCATCAACAGAAATAGACAACTTAAATGCACGAATAGAGACTTTTCAGACATCGTTCTCAGATAAGGATCAGGAAATAGCGGAATATAAAGCTGAATTAGAAAGCAGTAAACAGGAAGAAATCAGCGCGAAGGAACTGGAGTATCAAAAATTGCTGGCTGAGAATACGAACCTGATCGAGGAAATAGACAGCGCCCAGGATAAAGTGGAGGCCATGGAATCGGAGATTACTTTGTTAAAAGGCGAATTGGAGGAAGTGAGACTTCAGAGTGCCGGTAAAAGCGAGTATTTTAAAGAAACCCTTGCCAACAAAAATTTTGAAATTACCAACCTGGAGGCTAATAACGCTGCGTTGACCCTGGAAGTATCGCAACTTAAAAATGAACTGGCGGTTTTACGGGAACAGGTTCAGGTGTCATCCGAGTCAAACGTTCAACTGGCGGTTCTTCAACAAAATTTTGACATTCTAAATGCAGAAAAACTAAGTTTGAGTGCCGAGATAGATGTGTTACAAACCGTAATCAGCGGTTTAAATGAGAGCGTGGCGGCAATGAATGACAAGATCAGTGCTTACGAAACAGAAATAGAATCTTTAAAGAACGCTACGAAAGTAGAAGAGCAGGAAGCTTTTATTGACAAGCTGTTTAAGCAGATTGATAGCCTGAACGACCAAAAACTGGTTTTACTCGACGAAAAGGAGCAAATGGCCAACCAATTGCTGAAAATGAACGATGTAATTGGCTCTATTTCGCAACAGGTTGATAGTGAGCAGATTGATGTAACAAGTTTGAATAATCACCGAAAGAATGTTATTTTAGCGAATAATTCAGGTGGCACAAACGAAAAAACCCACATGAAAGAACAAATAAACGATTTGGTGCGTGAAATTGATAAGTGCATTGCGTTATTAAGTGCTTAATATTAACGCCCTCTTTAAATGAGCGAAGTAAATATAAAAGTTGAAATAGCCGGAAGCGTTTTTCCATTAAAGGTGAACGCAGAAGACGAGCAAAACATTAAAGAGGCCGTTGATCTGATAAATAACAAAATCGCAGAGTTCGAAAAAAACTATGCGATTAAAGATAAGAAAGATGTGTTGGGAATGGTGATGCTGCAACTGGTGGCAGAACTCTACAAAAAAGCCCATACCGCGGAGAAGGAATTAAGTCATTTAAAGTCGCTGTTTGCAGATGTGGAAGTGATGCTGAAAGAGCATCAACAAAACATTAAAACTATTAACGAAGAGTAAAGTTAGATTTACCCTTATTTACACGCACAAATTTTAAGACGGGTCGTGAAGTTTGTGCGTTTTTTATTAACCCATCCCGGTCAGATACCGGGATAAAAGAAGAGAGAAAGATGGATATATTAACAATTGTTTTTATTGCAGGAGCCTTGATATTAGGAGTAATTGCAGGTTTTTTGATTGCAGGTAGTAAGTTAAACGCCAGTGCGACCAAGGAAAAGGAAAATTTAATTAAGGAAGCGGAAGTAAAGTCAGAGGCTATCAAGCAGGAGAAGATCTTACAGGCTAAGGAAAAATTTCTTCAGTTAAAGGCGGAGCATGATAAACAAGTTCAGGAAAAAAACGCGCACATTGTGCAGTCCGAAAACAGAGCCAAACAAAAAGAGAGCGAACTGAACAAAAAAATTGAGGAACAAAACAGAAAAGAAAAGGAATTGGAGACCGCTAAACAGCAGGCGAACCAGCAAATTGAACTTTACAAACACCGCCTGGAAGAAGTAGAGAAGGGACATCGCAAGCAAGTTGAAATGTTGGAGAAGATCAGCGGCTTAAAAGCGGAAGACGCCAAAACACAATTGGTAGAGTCAATTAAAGCGGAAGCAAAAACCCAGTCTATGGTGTACGTAAAGGATATCATGGAGGAAGCTAAATTAACTGCCAATAAAGAAGCTAAAAAAATTGTTTTACAAACCATACAACGTGTAGCTACTGAAACCGCTATTGAGAATTCTATTTCAGTTTTCCATATTGAAGGCGATGAAACAAAAGGCCGTATTATTGGACGTGAGGGACGTAATATC
>CAZMHW010000664.1:0-2310 GCA_964566105.1 uncultured Akkermansia sp. | reverse complement strand
TAGCATATTTACAAAACACACGAATTCTGCTCCGGTCAAACACAAAGAGATCTTTAAGATCATATAAACCCAAATTTCAGACACCCCCGTTAGAACCCTGTTTTGTTTTCAAAATCACATTCTTATCTTTAGTCGTTACAAATTCCAATTCCTTAACCAAATGGCCTACAACGAAAAACTTACGAACATGCTAAGAGAAGCCTTTGCAGACACTAAAAATGTGGAAGAACTCAAAATGTTCCGCGGCATCGCTTTTATGGTTAACGGTAAAATGTGTATTACTGTTGGTGACGATGAGATCATGTGCCGTATTGATCCGGCCATGCAGGAAACAGCGCTTGAAAAAAAAGGCACCCGCGCCGTTATTATGCGGGGCAGGGAATACAAAGGTTATGTAAAAGTGCAGGAAGACGTTCTCAAAACAAAAAAAGACCTGGAATCCTGGATCAGACTGGCCCTCGATTTTAACAAATTTGCCAAAGCATCTAAAAAAACAAAACGTGGATCAAAAAAAAGCACTGGTAAATAAAGAGTATTTGCTCGAAAAATACCCTGGTAAAGGCGGCTGGACCTATGCCGCCATTCCGGAAATAGTGCAGGACAAGAAAAAACCTTTCGGCTGGGTACAGGTAAAAGGCAGCATTGATGGTGTGGACCTGAAGAACTACAAACTTATGCCCATGGGGAACGGAAAATTATTTTTACCGGTAAAGGCAGAGATCCGTAAAAAGATTAAAAAGAAAGAAGGCGATTGGGTGAAGATTATTCTCTTTGCAGACAACGACCCACTGGATATTCCCACTGAACTGCTACTCTGTCTGAAAGACGAACCCAAAGCCTACAAAGTATTTTTAAACTTTCCCGAAGGAGAACAAAAGGCCTACATCAACTGGATCTATGCAGCAAAAAAAGAGGAAACAAAAATTGAACGCCTGGCCAAAACCGTTGAAAGACTCACAAAAAAACTCAAACTTTCAGACTCACAATGATACCATTTGAAACTACTGACTGGGACGAACTGCCCCGGGAAGAACACAGCGGCGAATCGGGAACCTCTTACTGGCGCGTTAAACAATACCCTGGATTAAGAATACGTTTAGTCGAATACTCTGCAGGCTACAAAGCAGATCACTGGTGCAGCAAAGGACATCTTGTTTATTGTCTGGAAGGAGAATTTACATCGCACTTAAAAGACGGAAGCAGCTACTTACTTAAAACAGGAATGAGTTATCAAACGAGCGACAATGCCTTAAATCCGCATTTATCTGTTTTTACGATGGCGGGGGATGTTGTTAATTCAAAATTTAAGATTCAACATTCAAAATCTGCAATCTGTAATTTGCAATCTGTAATTCAACTACCAACTTCCACCCGATCCACCACCACCAAAACTGCCACCGCCAAAACCACCCCAGCCGCCACCGGAAGAACTGCCACCGCCAAAACCACCACCACCTCGTCCACCGCCACTGAGCATGCTTCCCCAGAAAAGGGCGCTGCCGGTACGTGAAAATGTGCGACCGCCACCGCCGCCGCCAAACATATTTTTTAAGATGATAATAACTACAATAATAATGATGATGAGCGCAATTGGAATACTACCTCCACCAGAGCCACGCGAGGAACGGGTATAATCTTTTACATTAATTTCACCCTTTGCCAGTTGCATCAACACATCGGTTCCTTTGTCAAGAGCCGTGTAGTATTCTCCACTTTTTAAATAAGGGGTTATTTCTTTATCCCGGATTTTTTTGGTAGCCAGATCCGGTATGGCACCTTCAAGACCTTTTCCGGTGGCAATAAAAATACTACGACCACCATCGGAGCTGGTTGGCTTTATGAGAATAACAATCCCATTATCTTTATCCGCTTTTCCAACACCCCAGGTATTTCCAATCTGGAAAGCGTAATCCGACGCATCCATCCCATTCAGGTCGTCCACAATCACCACACAGATCTGGTTCGATGTTTCGTTACTGAATACTTCCAGTTTCTCCTCCAGCTGTGCGGCTTCGCTGCTGTTTAAAAAATCAGGAAATTCTTTGGAAAGATTATTGTAAAGTTTAGGTGGATTAGGACGTTCTGCTACCTGTGAAGAAACAATACCGGCAAAAACGACAAACAGTATACTTAAAATTCTCCGCATGTTAGTAAGATATACTGTTACTTAATTCGTTCTTATCGTCTTCTTTTCTTGGAAAAAACTTACCGAGCTGTTCGCCGCATTCAACAATGCATCCTGCCAGGGCTTCTGCCTTTTTATTGGCCTTAAATTGTTCGATAAGTTTCTCAACCAGTTTTTCCCAATAG
>CAZMHW010000663.1:0-2319 GCA_964566105.1 uncultured Akkermansia sp. | reverse complement strand
CCACTAATTATGCGGCTGTTTACGGAGAGTATATTTTTAAGCGGGAGTCTTGTGGCAGCTGCCATGTTTTCGAACAAACTAACGATCCCCGCCTGGTGAGTCTTGATGGCTTAGGAGGAAAGTACTCCGACGTCTGGCATGTGTATCATCTGGAGGAACCTGGTGTCATGGTTCCGGGATCCCAAATGCCATCTTTTGCATACCTGGTTTCGGGCAAACTCAACAAAGAGACTTACGAAAAAATAGTGGGCGAAAAGGAAGAAGCTAAATGGAAAAAGCTTCTGAAAGAGGTTGACCGCATGCTCGTAAATATGAAAAAAAGTGGAGTTGGTATCCGGAAAAGAAGTGAAATCCTTGCTTTGATCGCCTACCTGCAAACAATCCAGCAGAGTGAGGAACTAAAGAAAAAGGCGGCCATGGAAAGAAAGGAAGCCGAGCGGAAAGATAAAATATGGGAGGGTATTATTTCGGATCTGGATAATTTTGTGGCGCAGGCATTGAAGGATTCAAACAATGTGCTGAGAGGTAAAGACGTGTTTCATTCATATTGTGTGGCCTGTCACGGATCTTTGGGAGGCGGCGTCATAGGGCCAAATTTAACTGATGACTATTGGTTGAATGGTGGCACTGCGAAAGACATAGCTAAAAGTATTATTCTTGGTATTCCTGAAAAAGGCATGATGTCGTGGCGATTCGAACTGGATCCTAAACAAGTTGGCGAACTTGTAGCCTATGTAAGATCGATCAAAGGCACGGAGCCACCAAACCCGAGGGTAAAACAAGGGATAAAAGAATAAGACCTTCCCTTTGTCCTCCTCTGGAGCTTAGCGTAAACGGAGTCTACTAAAAGCGCATTTGGAACGCACACGAGGTGAAAGATACTTTTAACTTTAATCAGTTGGCAACAGTTAGTTGTCGGTAAATGTAAATATTGGTTTAACCCTTAAGTCAGCAGGTAGCTGCCATTTATGAAAAGAAACAAAATCATACTTATTTTGACATTACTTTATGCTTCGTCGACATATTCTCAAAACACTTGTTCCGACAAGGACATAAACCGATTGAAGAAATCAATAAAAAAGGAGAATTATTGTGGACGCAAAGGCCTTATACAATTCAATCTTGCACAGTGTTATAAAAGTACAAACGACTCACTTTGCAAGGTGTTGTTAAATGAATCCTTGATGACTTTTAAGGGCTGCTATGACCATCCGTTACGATCGGAAATTACTAACAGATTATTTATTTGCTCTGAAATAGCATTTGAATTGAAAAACTACAAAGACGCAGAAGGTTATTATATAAGAGCACTCTCAGCAATTACGTCATCGACAAATATTAAACCTAAATACATATTGATTTACGGACTTACACTTTGTGAAAATAAAAACTTTGCCGAAGCACTAAAAGCTTTTGAAACTTATAAATTTATGGTTCCATCAGACAAAACAGTTGACGAATACATTGATAAATGTAAAAACAAATAAACTGCACCAGAAGCAAATTCGTTAAACCTTGACAGAAGCATAAGTAAAAACAGTCTATGACAAAATTAAGTACGATCCCAACACTGGAATTTAAAACAGCTAAAACATTTGAAACCTGGCTTGAGAAAAATCACGCTAAGTCCTCCGGACTTTGGCTCAAACTCTTTAAGAAAGATTCCGGAAAAAAGACCATCACCTATGCGGAAGCGTTGGATGTGGCCTTGTGTTACGGTTGGATTGATGGTCAGAAATTGGGATTTGACGAGGAAGCCTGGCTGCAAAAATTTTGCCCCCGAAGACCAAAAAGTATCTGGTCCAAAATAAATACCGGACATGTGGAACGCCTGGTTAATGAAGGGAGAATGAGACCCGCGGGAATAAAGGCGGTTGAAGAAGCCAAAGCCGACGGTAGATGGGAAAAGGCCTACGATTCTCCAGGCAAAACGACAGTACCTGACGATTTTCTGAAAGAGCTCAGCAAAAACAAAAAAGCGGAAACGTTTTTTAAGAGTCTCAATAAGACCAATTTGTTTACGATTGCCTTTCGTCTTCAAACTGCAAAAAAGCAGGAAACAAGAGACAAACGCATGAGAGAAATTATTGAAAAGCTGGCTAAAGGCGAGAAGTTGCAATAAATAACCGGGGCTCGTTTCCTGAATACTCTTTTAGTCTGTGGTAAACCCGGGACGTTTAACCACAAAGAGCGCTAAGTTTTTCACGAAGAACACAAAGAAAAAGTTCCGCGGTTAAAACCAGTGGAGGTTTACCCGCAGAGTGCACAAAGTAGTTCGCAAAGGGCGCAAAGTTATTCTTTGTGAACTTTGTGTTGCCT
>CAZMHW010000662.1:987-2322 GCA_964566105.1 uncultured Akkermansia sp. | reverse complement strand
GTTTAAACCAGTGCTTATCCCTTCGACATAAAAGGCCTGGCCGCCCGGTATTACATCGTTTGCAGCCCCCGCAGAACTAGAAATTCCGGTAGTACTTACATAAGAAGAGTTACCAGGTATGTCCGCATTATAAATATGGATCACATCATTTACACTTGTAGTGTTCGTTGGATCCGACATCACTTTTGCCCAGGAGATCGGGCAAGGATAAGGATTGGCAATTAAGTTGTAATGTGCGGTATTAGTTCCTGAAGTGCTGATATTAACATTAATACTTTGTTGTAAAATATTACCGGTATTAACAAGCGTTAATCCATTAGTGGTAAATTGTCCATCTCCTACATAAGCCCAAATTCCTGTTCCGGGATTCATTAAATCAGTTGAGATTAATTCAACGTATGTGTCAAGAAACTCATCCCAACCCTGAACAGAAACAAAAGAGTTAGTTCCTGTTCCAATTATCGTAGGACTATACGCACAACCTACACAAGTCATCGGAATTCCATTGGCAGCCGAAGAAGACACGTAAGTATCCCAATTGGCGATAGTTTGCCCGGTCACCCCTCTCACACCCAAATTAGCCCAACCTGTGGCGCCACCGGGAATAAAAGTTTCAACCGTTACATTCCCTGAAACAGAAGAAGAACTTGGGATTTCAGCAACCCTCGCCGTAAGAGCGTTACTCGATTTTAGGGTGATAAATCCATTTGTATTAAAAGTAATATGATCGCCAAGTTTTAACGAATCTAGGATGTTGATCATAGAACCCGTAATAGTCACATTCCTTGATGAGCCAGTCCCATAAGCTTTAATCCCAGCTAGGGTAAATCCACCCGCCAAACTTTGTGAAGTAGAACCCGGTGCGTTTAATCCAAGAGCACTTGTTGTTTGAAAAGTGAGTGTTCCGGTCCGGGTTAAATTGCCTCCTACTTTTACTTCGGCATTGGAAGGCATGGCTATTACTGCACCGGATTGAATATTTAAGTTATCAAAAGCTGCGGCAGTTCCTGTTATTGAAGCAGTACCATAAAAATTTTCCGTTGAACTTCCAACTGTCAATGTACCTTGGGTGCCTGCCCAATCCCCTTGCACGTTAACATGGCCTGACATTGAAATAGATCCGCTCGTGTTAAAAACAATATTTGGCAACAGGTTTCTTCCTGCCGCTGAAGCTCCTGTAATTGATACCGGTCCGGCTCCACTGAATGTAAAAGTACCAGTATTAACTGTCGGTATGCCTGTATTAGATCCTGATATGGTCAGGTCGGTTAAAATAGTAATACTACCTTGATAGCTGTACTTATTCCCTGCGCCCGCCAAAATCAGATTATTCGC
>CAZMHW010000662.1:0-977 GCA_964566105.1 uncultured Akkermansia sp. | reverse complement strand
ATTCGCAGTGCAGTAACCTAAATTGATAATTCTTTCCGTTCCGCTGTTACCAGCCGTTGTTGAAATATTAAGATTGTTAAATGCCGGTGAACCTGTAATTGACCAGGTAGAACCAATTCCAACATAAATTGTCACGTCCCCGCTGTTGTGTAGAAAAGTCCCACCAGTAAACGAAATATTTCCTAAGACATCTATGTTTGAACTTGTTGATATGAATGTTCCGCCTGCTTGCGTAAAATTAGAGTTTATAGTTGGATTTGTTGCTAACGCGTTGATTGTCCCCGTATAAGCAGATGTAATTATAATATTCTTAACAGCAATACTGGCCGCATCGAAATTACAGTTCGCATTACTCGTTCCGTCAAATACAACATCATCAGCTGCGCCCGGCGTACCCGTTGGGCTCCAGTTTGTTGATGTAGTAAAGCTACTACTACCTCCAGTCCAGGTATAGCTGGTCTGAGCACGAGTGCAAATTATAAAGGAAAAAAGGGAGAATAGTAAACTTAAATACTTTTTCATGGAGTAATCTCTATTTTTTTGGAAAAGTAAAAGTAGAATAATTTTTCAATAAAATTAACATTTGTCAAATTAAATATTCGATGGATTCAGTGTTAATAAAGATAAATCACCCCCAATTATAGGTAAAGGCCCACTTTTTAACGACAAGGCTACTTGATTTTAGACCATAAATAGCATTTAAAAAACTGAAAATCAATTATTTACAATTATTTAAATATTTAGTTATTGCAGAAGTAGCATATCTGTTTAGATACAAAAATACCGTTCCAAACTCCTGGCGCTTTGCTGAACGCCAGTGAAGCATTCGCTTGTGCGTTGGCAATGAGGTTAATCAGGGTTACCCTCGCACTGGCAGATCCTTCGTTAGCACTCAGGAAAGCACACTCCAAAACCCCAGGGCGCTTTTCTGAACGCCAGTGAAGCATCCGCTTGTGTGGTGGCAATGAGGTAGATCA
>CAZMHW010000661.1:0-2323 GCA_964566105.1 uncultured Akkermansia sp. | reverse complement strand
ATAGTACCGGCTGTGATAGTTCTGCGGCGCACTGTGCGACGTTAAATTTGGTTGGATTAAAAGTTAACTACAAAACACCTCAGGGAATTAGGCTTTATCCTAATCCGACAAAAGATCTTTTGTTTCTTGAAATTGATCCTGAGGATTATGCTGAAAAATTAGAATTAAATATAATAGACAGTTACGGTATAACAAGACAAAAGTGCAGTGTTCAAGCAAGAGACAGAGTAAATTTGCAGAATCTGGAGAAAGGCTTGTATTTGTTATCAATAACAAAAGATCGAAAGTTAATTTACACCACAAAAATCATTAAGCAAGACTAGAGATTAAGCTAATACAAATTGTTTTTTTTCAATTCCCTTTAGTTTTCTTAAACCCGTTGAATAAAAATCGAAGGGTTACAACTAAACATTTAAAAATCATTCTTTTTTAACCTAAGTAGTAACAGCCGTCAAAATACTATTAAAAAACTCCTGATATTAAGATAAATTGGCACTGTATTTGCAAAATACAAGCTATGAATAAATTAATTATTGTTTTTCTTGTCTTAATTCTTCCGGTTGCCAAGTGCTACAGTCAAAATGAAGCATTAAAATGGTATTTTGGGGCAAAGGCAGGTCTCGATTTTTCCACCAATCCACCAACAGTTCTTTTAAACAGTTCTATGAATGCCTATGCTGGTTGTGCAAGTGTTGCCGATTCGATAGGTAATTTATTGTTTTACACAAATGGCGATACTATCTGGAACCGTTCACACCAGATTATGGCTAATGGAACTGGCTTACTTGGTAATTCTAATGCAACTCAATCGTCAATAATCCTAAAGCAACCTGGGAGTAGTTCTAAGTATTATGTTTTTACTATGGAGGGAAATGGCCCCCCCGCCGGGCTATATTATTCAATTGTTGATATGACGGGGGCGGTTGGAATGGGATCGGTTACCGTCAAAAATTACCCCGTTTTTACCGGCACTTGTTCAGAAAAGTTAACAGCCACTAAGCACTGCAACGGAATTGATTACTGGGTGATCATAACACAAGGTTCTCTTTGGCAAAATTTTATGGCTTATCCTTTAACTTCCACAGGACTTAATACTCTAGCTGCCGTGTCGATAGTTACAACACAACCTGTTTTTTTAAGTGGTCAAACTGGTGCCATGAAAATTTCACCAAATGGGAAGAAAATTGGACTTGCCAACAATAGTTCTAACTCTAAATCTTATGAAGTATTAGACTTTGATAATTCAAATGGCGTTGTTTCCAATCCGCTGGTACTAGGTTATGCCTATGGTTATGGTTGCGAGTTCTCTACAGATGGCACAAAATTTTATGGCTCAGAAGTAGGGCCTTTTACCGGGCTTTATCAGTGGAATCTATCGTTAAGTACTGGTTCAGCAATTGCTTCCTCCCAGATAATTCTTGGATCTGCCAATGGAGTTCTGCAACTTGCCCCTAACGGGAAAATATACGCGAGACAATTGAACCCACAAATTCTTAGTGTTATAAATTATCCCGATTCGGCAGGTATGGCCTGCAACCTTGTATACAACGGCCTATCTATTACGCCAAACTCATCGCAATTGAGTTTACCCAATTTTCCGGGAAGTGTCTTTCAAACTACATCGCAACTGACCTTTAGCACGAATGGCTCCTTTTCCATGTGCACGGGTGAAACCAGGACACTGCATGTGTCTGGTGCTACGAGTTATACATGGAATGGATCAAATATTGGGCAGTCACTCATTGTTTCGCCAAATACCACGAGTTCTTATAGTGTTGTTGGAACCACCAGTAATGGTTGTATCTATAAAGCCAGCGTGACGTTAACAGTTGGAAGCTGCCTTGGACTTTCAGAAAACAAAATGACTGAATTTAAATTATTCCCAAACCCGGTTCAGGATCTTTTAACCTTAGAACTATCGGGTGAATTAGAAAACGGATTTTCACGCATCCAAATTTTTAATAGCTTTGGTATATGCGTTAAAGAAGTCGAAATTCAGTTTGAAAATAAGCCTATCAAACTCAGAACAGATGATCTATCAAATGGCGCCTATTTCATTACCATAAGAACTTCCCAAAATGAACAGATTACTAAAAAACTGGTTATATCCAAGTGATTTCCTTATTCCATCAGGAAGGGAAATGGTAATACATGCTCTCTTGGACAATTTCAGCTATTCTTTCAACAGTTTACCACTCCAATACCTTCTATCACCCTCAATAAGGATGGTATACATACCCGCCGGAAGTTGACTTACATTTAGACTAGAGTCAGAGGAAAGATCAATCCTATTGCGAATGCACTCGTGCCCAAGAATATCAAC
>CAZMHW010000660.1:0-2333 GCA_964566105.1 uncultured Akkermansia sp. | reverse complement strand
GTCCAAAGGTGACAGGCATGGTAATAATATACAGGAAAATTATTTTTTTTATAAAAATGCTGTAGGAGTAGGGGATGGGTGTGTTTTTAATCCGTTCGCAGGCGCCGCAAATATCTGTTAACTGATTTAAATTTTCGTTGAAGCTGAGGTATTCGTTTTGAGAGGAGACGTTTTTTTTACAGAGGTCAAGAATGTAATTGGTAAGTTGTCTTGCAATGTAATTGGGCTTATGCGCTATTTTATTGTAATTTTCTTCGGTGAGGTAGGGGCTGAATTTGATGTCCTCGGCTGTAGTGTTGCCCCGTAAATGTTCTTTTAATGCAAAAGGAAAATTACTGATGAGTTTATGTAATTCAGTGCGCGCAGTTAAATCGTTTTGTGGTACAAAGGCATGCAGTTTAATGGCAAGGTTACGGCTGTTGTTGATAAGCGACCCCCAGAGTTTTCTGCCTTCCCACCAGCGGTCATAGGCTGTGTTGATTCTGAAAACCAATACCATGGAAATAATAAAACCCGCAATCTGATGAAAGATGGTTATGGTCGGAATTTCAAGGGTGAGATATTTTTTTTCGACATAACAAATGCTGCCTGTAATAATGCCAAGTACCAACATTGTTGGAAAAAGAATACGAAAGGTATCCGACTTGTGAAAATGAATAATGAGTTTAAACCAGTCTTTCGGGTTGTAGGTTACCATTAATAGCAGTTAGTTATTAAAAAGATAAAATTACCTTGCGTATAATAGCTACGCATTCCATCAATTGTTCTTTGGTTATTACTAACGGAGGTGCAAAACGAATGATGTCCCCATGAGTTGGTTTAGCCAATAATCCTTCTTCGGCAAACTTAACACATACATCCCAGGCCGTTTTACCGTTTTTTTCTTTAATGACAACGGCATTGAATAAGCCTTTGCCTCTGACAAGTGTAATCAGATCGGTTTCCTGTTTAAGTTTATTCATCTCTTCTCTGAAAATAATTCCGAGTTTTTCCGAATTTTCGGCGAGTTGTTCGTCTTTTAAAACTTTCAACGCTTCCATCGCTACGGCACAGGCCAGGGGATTTCCGCCATAAGTACTGCCATGCTCCCCCGGCTTAATAGTTAACATTACTTCGTTATTGGCGAGAACAGCACTAACGGGCAATAGGCCGCCACTTAGAGCTTTTCCTAATACCAGAATATCTGGTTTTACGTTTTCATGATCGCAAGCCAGCATTTTTCCTGTACGTGCTAATCCTGTCTGAACTTCATCCGCAATAAACAGTACCCTGTATTTAGTGCAAAGATCTCTCACTCCTTTTAAATAACCTTCATCCGGTACTACAACACCGGCTTCCCCCTGAATGGGCTCCACCATGAAGGCGGCCGTGTTCGGGTCCTTGATCGCATTTTCAAGTGCTTTCAGATCGTTGTAATCCACGAGTTCATAACCGGGTAAAAAAGGACCAAAGCCTGTATAACTGCTGGGATCATTGCTCGCCGAAATCGCCGCCAATGTTCTTCCCCAGAAATTTCCTTTTGCAAATACAATTTTTGCCTGGTTTTCTTTTATTCCTTTTACATCGTAGGCCCAGCGACGCGCCAGTTTTAAGGCGGTTTCGCCACCTTCTACGCCGGTGTTCATCGGAAGTACTTTATCGTAACCGAAATAAGACGTAATGTATTGTTCGTACTCCCCCAAAACCGAATTGTAAAATGCACGGGATGTTAGGGTGAGCTTTTGCGCTTGTGTTGTTAAGGCTTTAATAATGCGTGGGTGACAATGACCCTGATTGACGGCACTGTATGCTGCTAAAAAGTCGAAGTAGCGTTTCCCTTCTACATCCCAAACATAAACACCTTCTCCTTTTTCTAAAACAACGGGTATGGGGTGATAATTATGTGCGCCATAGTTATCCTCAAGTTCCATTAAACGTTCGCTTTTTGTTGCAGTCTCGGTCATGATTACAGAATTAAATTAATAGGTAAATATACAAAAAAAGCCGCACATAGGCCTTATCAGTATAACAGCAACATGGCAGAACCTATCAAACTTCCCGGGGTTTTAAAAATCGATCCTGTAATTTTCTTTTCAGTAAACTTTGCAGGGGAATTTCAATAAAATAGGTAATTAAAGAAGCAAGACCGATAAGTATTGGTAGAATAAACAGAAAAGTGCTGAGCCAATAGTTAAAGCCGAGATAGTCTACAAAAAAGGGGTACAATAAATTAATGGAAATAAAGGTGTGAATCAGATAGAGAGCAAAGGATATTTTTCCAAAAAACACTAAGGGTTTTATGGCAATGAAGTTTAATTTGTGCCAGGACAGTATTAAAAAGACGAGCATGAAGA
>CAZMHW010000659.1:0-2335 GCA_964566105.1 uncultured Akkermansia sp. | reverse complement strand
CGATGGGGACTATACTAAAATTCGTCCGGGTCACATTTTTAATACCTGGCCGAATATGGGCGATAGCTGGATAGCGGAGCAGGTATATATGAAAGAAGGGTTTTTGGAAAATATTCTGGAAAATCCGAGTGGAATTCAGTTTGTACACAGAACTATGGCAGTGTTGGTGGTTTTATTGATCGGTTTTATCTGGAACCGCTCCAATAAACTAAACCTGAGTAAAGAACAAAATCTGGGAATAACTTTACTTGTGTATGGAGTAACCATACAATTTATCCTTGGAGTGCTGACTTTGATTTACGGTGTTCCGGTAATTATGGGAGCCCTTCATCAATCGGGTGCCTTCTTTCTTTTTTTAAGCTCAATCTACCTGATCTTTCATTTATTTAATAAAAAACAAATTCTCTAGTGGAAGACTCCTTTAAACCTGAAGACAATTCAACGGACCAAAATGTGGGTGGACAGTTTTATCCGCCTAAACCGGTTGTTGTGGAACAAAATCAAAATGCTCTGGTACGTTCGTTGATCAGTCTGGCCGTTTACGCCTTGCTATTTTACGTGCTCTTTAAACAAGACATTGTATCTATTGCAGCCATTCTTGTTGTTTTGATCATTCATGAAATGGGGCATTTTCTATTCATGAAGCTATTTCATTACAGCAACGTGAAGATATTTATAGTGCCCTTATTGGGAGCTTTTACCAGTGGAAAAAAACAGCAGGTGTCGCAATGGCAACTAAGTCTCATCATCCTGGCAGGCCCTGTTCCGGGTATCCTGATCGGTACCTTTTTATACTGGTTAAACAAGGATCTTCACAACGAAAATCTTACCACTTTAAGTTACACCTTTTTAGTAATTAATTTACTGAACTGTTTGCCTTTTCATCCCCTGGATGGTGGGCGTTTGATGGAAACATTGTTTTTTAAAGAGAATCATGTCATTCGCCTGGTATTCGGTATTATTTCTATTATCGCCATGTTGTTTATTTCTCTGGCCTTGTCGAGTCCCTTTTTGTTAATAGTGCCTGTGTTTGTTGCACTTGAGTTGTATAACGAAAACAAACATCAGAAAATCAGAGACTATTTACGCCAGGAACGGATAAATTATTTTACGGATTATGCTAATTTACCCGATAAAGATTATTGGTTGATCCGCGATTGCCTGGTGCTTTCTTTTCCTAAAAAATATGCCGCCATTACAGCCGGCAAATTAGAGTATAGCCCTGCAGAACCTCTTATTGTGCAACATATTAATTCCGTATTACAGGTAAATCTCAAATTTGACCTCTCTGTTTTTAAACGTATTCTGGTTGTATTATTTTACGCGGCCATCTTTGTTGGACCCATCATTTTTATTCTTCTCACGCGCCAATCTGGTTCCTGATTGTTTCTTATAATAAAAACCCATGCTGGTAAAAACACCAACATGAGCTTTAGTTTAGGGAATCAGGTTAACTTTATTATTTAATTTTTAGTTTTAAACCGGCGTATAACATTCTGCCATATATGGGACCCCAAACCATACTAGCATCGAAATACTTATTGTAAGGCATGTCACTCGATACAATCGGATTGTTCTGTTTGTAGTTCAATAAATTTTCAACTCCCAGATAAATATTAAAGTCTGCATTTTTTATTTTGGTCAGATAAGTAATCTGCCCCAACAGATTAAAATACTCCGGGGAGAAACCTGCTCTTTGATATTCTGCTGGGTTACTCTCTGTGTTGGGGAGTCGTTTGGCGCCATTATACTGGGTGGTAAAATCAAATTGCCAGTGACTGTTTTTTGTTTCATAGCTCAGATTAATAAAAGCTCTGTGCTTTGAAACCATGGCCTTTTGCAACAGACCTTGTTTAAAAGAGACTCTGGTATCCACATAACGGTAAGCTGTTTTTACGAAGAAACGTTTTCGTGGTTCCATGTTAAATTCAAACTGCAGGGTATTTGAGTAAGAAGGTCCCTTCAGATTATAGATCAACACCTTTTGAGCGTCTGCATCTATATCCGTTACTACCTGATTTGTGAATTCAGTGCGGTAAGCATCCAGAGTCACATAGGCATCCCGGTAATTTATTTTGAATTTTTGAGTAAAATTCAGCCCATAATTCCAGCCAATTTCGGGTTTTAAACCATAGGGTTTATTTATGTCGTTTCCTTCAATAAACCATTGGCGTGAACTGGCCATGAGGTAGGAATTATCGGTGAAAATATTGGCGGTACGTAAAGCCCTGCCACCACTTAAACGCAATACACTGTTGGGTTTAAACGCGTAACGCACATGCAGGCGGGGTGTAAAAAACAAACCGTAATAATTGTGCTGATCTGCCCTTATGCC
>CAZMHW010000658.1:0-2339 GCA_964566105.1 uncultured Akkermansia sp. | reverse complement strand
CCACAGCACATCCAGCAACATCCCAGTGAAAAACAACAATCTCCAAAATCTATTCATACTTCTGTATTCAATTAAGCCCAGGCTTAATGCAATGGCAGGGCAAATAAGATTACTTATAATCGGCAACATAGTAAATAACAAATGCAGGTGGATTATAAATATAGTATTTATGTTATTACCTTGAAAACATTCTACTTGTGAGGACGAGCAGGTTAGAAGAGTCTATGGATTATATTTTAATTGAAACCTAGCGGTGGAGCAACCCGGCGGGCACAAATGGCCAAGGTTGGCATACTTGTCGTAAAATCCGCTAAAATAAACCGGATTAGCAAAGTCTGGATTTTTGGTGTCGGGCCCAAGCAACAGTGAATGCTTCATGATAGTGGTACCAGAATAAGGTACTCCAACGCACGCATTAAATATTTTCAAAGTTTTTGTGCCTTCATTCATTGCAATAACAGCATCGATTTCCTGAAATGAAAATATGACTGAACGAACATCACCGGCACCATCCAGGTTTGCATTAAAATCATACTGGCCACCATTTGTATTTCCGTTGTGATCTATTTTAATATTGCTTCGATATTTTTCTATGCAATCATAGTCGCTCGTTACTACAAATGATCCAGTGCTGGTATTATAGGTATAATAAGCTGGGTTATCCACCACCAAATAAATACCCCATTTTTCCTGTGGGTTGGCAGTAGGTACAAGTGAATCCCTTAATTTAACCATATATACTGGTGTATAGAGTAGATCCATTTCTCCGACCAGAGGCTTTAGTCCATAAGTTATTTTCAAACCGATAATGTACTGTGCGCCTGAAGGAACTGAATTATTTGCTAAAGTTTTTAATGGGCCAAAAGCCTCAATTTTTATTTCTTCCGCATCGCGTTCAATTTTACGAAGTCTTTGCACTGAAATAAAATCGTCACAGGCAGAGAACTCTGCCTCCGCATCCTGTTCTTCCACCGGGTGTTTGGAAAGATCTAGTTCATCTTCGACAAGCGTGGCGACACCTGTTCTCTTTTGTCGAGCCGAGTCTGGTCTATTCTGATCTCCACAATGTTCTTTTGAACAAGGTTGATTACATGAAAAGAAAATGGACAGTACGCCCATTCCTAATAGTTTGATTAAAGTTGATTTCATAAATAAAGAATTTAGGGTTTATGGACAAAAGTGTGCTTTAATTTTACTGAACGCAAATATTCAACCAATTAATTCTCCCATTTAACTTTGGGATTAATCCCCTCCCTTTCTGCACAAAGCGCCCTTGATTTTCGGACGGCCACAAACACATCTTTGTTTCGCACTTTCTAAAGACGGAGTTCGCCGAAAATCCGATGAAGAGTAGGCCAAGATAAGACACATGAAAAACTTATTACTCAAATTAGCATTCGTTGCACTATCGATCGACACCTGTTACGGTCAAATATCAGGAACAGGAAATTACTATGGCCCTCCGGGCTTTGCCAATGGCTTTCAATCTACACAGCATTGCGGCAATAATCCCGAAAGCTGGGTTCGTTGTTCAGCGACACTTGACCAACAAACCGGATTTCTGACCATGTACATCAATCTGGAAACCGATGCAACGCATGCCGGTCCAAAGGGTCAAGGTTCAGCATTTATTTACGATTGCAATGGCTACTTGCTGGCCAGAGTTTCTTCTGCTGAAGTTGGTCGTGGTGGTAAAGCCCCGGGAAAAGCTGAAAGCAGCACCTTTCAGGCAACCTTTAATCTCGGTCCCGACATCGGCAACAGGGCTTGTAAAGTGATAGTCGCAGCGAATTGTACCGGTGTAGAATTTCGCTGGTTCAATGTATCACTGGAACAGGTAAAAGATGCGGCCGGTTTTGTACAACAATTCGCCATGTTCTTTTTTTAAAAAGGGCGTTATACCGCCCTTTTTGCAGTCTTCAAAATTAAAACGATTTAAAAATCAAGCACTTGCACTTAGAACAAAAAAAATGTGATTCACTTTGAACGAAATATGAATATGTATATATTTATACCCACACCGTACCCAATTTTCCTTTTCTATTTTTTGTCCTAATTGAACTCATTCTAAAAAGTTTTTGAGATCTTTTTCTCAAGTTACTCGTGAACTATGCTGTTTCTGTATACGGAGAATGCCGAAAATCCGGAGAAGAGTAGGCGTCAAAATAATACTAAAGACTAAAGTGTCTTTATTTCCAGGAAAAAACAATACCATAGATAATTTGCGCATGTTGTTTTAAAAATGTGCGTTACAGTCGAGAAACCATTAAATAAGAAGTGATATGAAAAGAGGAATAATTAGTTTTAAGTTCTTAATCACTTGTGCGGTGATTCTATCC
>CAZMHW010000657.1:0-2342 GCA_964566105.1 uncultured Akkermansia sp. | reverse complement strand
CCATTGTTGGCGCAGCAATTAAGAGTCCGGAAGTACAGATCTGGACAGACATTGACGGTATGCACAATAACGATCCCCGTATTGTAAATAAGACCCACCCCATTCAGGAATTGAGTTTTGACGAAGCGGCAGAGCTCGCTTATTTTGGAGCCAAAATCCTGCATCCTACCTGTATTCTGCCTGCTAAGAAAAGGAACATTCCGGTACGTTTAAAAAACACCATGCAACCTGAGGCAGCAGGCACTCTTATTGCAAACATTGCCACTACCGAAGGAATTAAAGCTGTGGCCGCCAAAGACGGTATTACAGCCATTAACATAAAAAGCGACCGAATGCTTCTGGCGCACGGTTTTCTGAGGGCTGTATTTGAGATTTTTGAACGGTACAAAACTCCAATAGATATGATCTGCACCAGTGAAGTTGCCGTTTCGCTTACAATAGACACTAATAAACAACTTGATGCCATTACCAGGGAACTCAAAGAAATTGCACAGGTTGAAATAGACGAAAACCAAACTATTATCTGCATCGTTGGACAACTGCCAAAAGACAAATCAGGTTATGCCAACAAAGTATTGGAAGCTTTAAAAGATATTCCTTTGAGAATGGTTTCTTACGGAGGCAGTTCAAATAATATATCCGTGCTTGTAAATGGAAATTTAAAAAAAGATGCTCTGCAGGCGCTCAATAAAGGATTGTTTAATTACTAAATACCTTATACATGTATAATCAGAACCTACTCAATTATTTTAATACACTCGAAACACCTTTTTATTACTACGATCTTGGACTTCTGCAGAAAACCCTGGAAACAATAAAAAAAACGGCTCCTGAATCTTATCATATCCATTACGCACTAAAAGCCAATGCTCACCCTACTTTGCTGGAACCTATTAAAAAGATGGGTTTTGGCGCCGATTGCGTAAGCGGCAATGAAGTCAAGAGGGCTGTAGAATGTGGATTTGAACCAGATAAAATTGTATTTGCCGGTGTGGGAAAGAGCGATAAAGAGATCAATTACGCACTCGATCATTCTATTTTTTGTTTCAACGTAGAAAGTCTGCACGAATTGCAGGTGCTCGATCAGCTTGCCAAAAACAAGAATACAACTGCAGGGATTGCGCTACGTATTAATCCCAATGTAGACGCGCATACGCATAAATACATTACAACTGGCCTGGAGGAAAACAAATTCGGGATCAATCCCTACGAGTTTGACACCGTTCTGGACGCCCTGAGTAATCTGAAACATCTGCGTTTTATGGGTCTTCATTTTCATATTGGTTCACAGATACAGGATTTAAGTGCTTTTAAAAATTTATGTCTGCGGGTAAACGAAATAAACAAGTGGTTTATTCAAAAAGGTTTTATTTCGCAACATATTAATCTGGGCGGTGGGCTTGGAATTAACTACGTTGAACCTGACACCTACCCCATTGTCGATTTTGAATCCTACTTCAGCATCTTTAAACAATTTCTTGAATTACAGCCGGAGCAACAAATCCATTTTGAACTTGGCAGATGTATTATTGCCCAGTGTGGCAGCCTTATCAGTCGTGTTTTATATATTAAAAATGGTATCAATACAAACTTTGCGATTCTTGATGCGGGTATGACAGAACTGATAAGACCAGCTCTGTACCAGGCTTACCATAAGATAGAAAACCTCAGCCGTCACGGATCCACACACGTAAAAAAATACGATGTGGTGGGCCCTATTTGTGAGAGCAGTGACTGTTTTGGAAAAGCGGTTGTTCTCCCTGAGACTAACAGGGGAGATTTAATTGCCATCAGGAGCGCCGGAGCCTACGGAGAAGTGATGAGTAACCGATACAATTTAAGAGATGCCGTACAGTCTGTTTTCAGTAAAGACTAGATCATTTCAAAATATCATAATGGTGTATATCCGTCACAGAAATCCTTAGCGTACCTTTTTTTGTTGCTTCAGGTACCAGTGGCTTAAATTTGGCATTTTCTACCAGATCCTGCGCCTTATAAGAATTGCGGGAGTAAACCATTTGGGAATAAGTATCGTTAATAGCCTTTATGAGAATTATAAATTCGGCATCCAGCTCCACCATCTGAGATTTAGATAAGCCGTACAAAGGACTTTCTTCCTTTATATGGTGCACTAATGTCCAGCTCATAGCCAGAAAATTAATCTTACTTAGCTCCAATTTAAGATTATAAAACTCGCGTCTATTCGATTCTGGATTATTCATTGTGAGCATAAAACTGACTTCCGATTCAATCAGTTCGTATTGCTTCTTGTTAGTTACCCTGAACATGATGGCGTTTGATTCTTTATAGGGAGACACCAGAATATTTTTACTGTATAGAAC
>CAZMHW010000656.1:0-2346 GCA_964566105.1 uncultured Akkermansia sp. | reverse complement strand
CCGGCTTTATTTGAAAAGAAAAAATCATACATCCTTAAAACAGATAAAGAGGCAGAATCACTCAAAAAAAACATTGGTTATTCAGGCAAGTCGGCTGCCGGTGCTAACTTTGATGGTGAGCCGAACATCGCGATTAAAATGAATCTTACTCAGCTTGGATTTAAAAATCTTTCTTTCCAGGGTGAATACGGATTTCACCCTAAGATGAGTGTTGCTTTGGGATTCAGCTCGCTGTTAAAAAGCAAAGTTCCTGGTTACAGTGGCGATGCAAACTTTGGCCCTTTAAATTATAGTGGTTTCGCCCTCACTCCTGAGTTTCGTTTTTATCCCGGAGGAAAAGAGGAAAAACCCGCACCTAATGGATTTTATATTGCAGCTTACATTCGTTATGCAAAATACAAAATGACGCAAACTGTAAGTTATACCGAAGAGAACACACCTCAGAACCCTCATCCGTTTCCTAAAACTTATTCTGCCAATTCAACTCAGACTTATGGTGGTGTGAATGGAGGAATTATGATAGGACGCCAATGGATCATCGGCAAGCACTTTAATATTGACTGGTGGATTGTTGGTGCGGGTTACGGAAAGGCCAAGTACACATATGAGTGGTTTGCTCCGGGAGCTAACTTAAATGCAGCAGATCAGGCGCGTGTTAAACAAGAGGCTGAGGCAAATTTCGATGACTTTTCTGCGTTAGGCTGGAGTGGCACTGTGAGCACTACTGCTAATTCAGCAAAAACAACCCTTTCAGGCTTACCAATGTACAGTTTCCGTTTCATGGGGCTTTGCCTTGGATACGCTTTCTAATACACGTTTTTAAAATCTGAACGCCGGGGGATTTTCTTCCGGCGTTTTTTTATGCCAGTCGTGTGACCTTTTAAGCCGCTTTGGCTATTTTAACCGATATTTAGCATGCTAATCCTTATAAAAACACTAACTTAGTTACTTGTTTTAACGAACCAATAATTTTAAACCTTGACATTCGACGATTTTAATTTTGATTCTTCTCTTTTAGAAGGTCTTTATAGCATGGGATATAAAACTCCCACACCAATTCAGCAGCAAGCAATTCCCGTAATTTTAAATAATAAGGATCTGATCGCCTGCGCACAGACCGGAACCGGAAAAACGGCGGCCTATTTGTTACCAATTATCGATCATATAGTACGTGCTCCCACCCGCCACTTAAACGCGCTGATCATCGCTCCTACACGCGAGCTGGTTTTGCAAATTGATCAGCAGATCGATGGCATGGGTTATTTTTGTTCCGTTGGTTCTATTGCCATTTACGGAGGGAACGATGGCATGACCTGGGAAAAACAAAAACATGCGCTCAGGGAAGGTGTGGACATTATCTGCGCTACTCCGGGAAGATTAATTGCCTTGCTTCAAAACGGTGATATTAATTTTGAGCACTTGCAACATCTGGTTTTAGATGAGGCAGACAGAATGCTCGATATGGGCTTTTTCGACGACATCAACACTATTATCAATTACCTTCCTAAAGAAAGGCAAACAGTTATGTTTTCGGCTACCATGCCTCCAAAAATACGGATGCTGGCTAATAAGATTACCAATAATCCCGAACAGATAAACATTGCCATCAGTAAACCCGCTGCCGGTATTGTGCAGCAGGCCTATGTGGTACACGACGGACAGAAAGAAGGACTGTTACGGGAGATTCTTAAAAATGAAGATTACCAATCGGTAATTATCTTTTGTTCTACCAAGGACAGTGTGAAACTTCTTGAGAAAAGCCTGCGCCGGGACGAACCATCTATAAAAGCGTTTCACTCTGACCTGGAACAGGCCGAGCGGGAGGAGATCATGCGGGATTTTAAAGGGAAAAAACTCAGAATTTTAATAGGTACCGATATCCTATCCCGTGGAATTGATGTGGATGGCATCAGTCTGGTAATTAATTACGATGCTCCACCAGATCCGGAAGATTATATTCACCGCATTGGCAGAACTGCCAGAGCCTCTAAAGCAGGCGTGGCCATTACTTTTATTAATCTGCGCGACCAGGGTAAATTTTCGAGGATAGAGGACCTGATGGGCTCGGAGGTTACTAAAATGCCAATCCCTGCCGAGTTTGGTGCAGGCCCTGTGTATGATCCTGAAGCCAATAAAAAAGAAGGATTTAAACGTGGCCCGGCTAAAGGTAAATCAGGTGGCGGGTTTAAAGGAAAAAAACGCTACGGTTCGGAATTCAGAAAAAAATAATTTTCTCTTAAGAATTTTCTTTTGGTTTGTCGCTTTCGTGTGTGCGTAAAGAATTAAACCATTCTATTAAACGACTTTGTTGTTCCTTGCTGAGTTTGGCTGTGCCGTGAATCAGCG
>CAZMHW010000655.1:0-2348 GCA_964566105.1 uncultured Akkermansia sp. | reverse complement strand
GACTTTGTTGATCCAAACGCTCCTAAAAATCCTGTGAAACCGAAAAAAGCGGCCACGGATGAAGAAGAAGAAGACTAGTACTTAGTTAAAACATTTTATAAAAAAAGGCTACAAACTCTGTAGCCTTTTTTATTTTAGTACTGTTCTAAGCATTCCACTAAACTACCTTTTTCACTTGGAAAATTTTGTTGTTTACAAATCCAGTGCCGGCAGCGGTAAAACCTTTACACTCGTAAAAGAATACCTGCGGCTTGCCTTGTACGACGAAAAAAAACTGTCCTACAATTACAAACGCATCCTGGCGGTTACTTTTACAAACAAGGCCGCTACAGAAATGAAAAACAGGGTCATCGAGGCTCTTAACCAGATTGCACACGATTCTACTCCCGGCACCATTGGAAATTTATTACGTGAAGAATTGCAGATCAGCTACGAAAACCTGAAGCAACGCGCCGCTTTTGTATTGAACCATATTCTCCATCACTATTCAGACTTCTCTATTGGTACCATTGACAGCTTTACACATAAGATTGTAAAAACCTTCGCCCACGACCTGAAACTGCCGGTTAATTTCAACATAGAAATGGACACGCAGGGCTTTTACGAAAAAGTAATAGCCTCCCTTTTTAACCAGATAGGAGAAGATGCCTATGTGAGCAAACTTTTAAAAGAATATGCACTTACCAAGGCGCAGGATAATTCTGCCTGGGACCCGGAACGTCAGATCCAGGAATTTGCAAGGCTGCTCCAAAAAGAAAATTCGGAAGAATACCTCGAAAAATTAAAACAATTCAGCGCCGACGAACTGGAAGTTTTCAGAAAACAATTCCTGGATTTTGTACACCATTACAAACACTTCCTGAAAAGTGAAGCTGAGAAAGCCCTTGTCCTGATTGACCAGAACCGACTCAGCGATAATGACTTTGTTTACAAAAGCGCGGGGCCGCAGAACTTTTTTAAAAAATGCGCCGACAACAGTGTTGCACTGGAAAATGCGCAAAAAGGACGGATCATCGATGCTGTTGAACAGAACAAATGGGCCGGCAAAGATGGAAATCAGACCTTAGTAGAGAAGATTAGTGCGCAATTAAGCAGTATAGCAAGACTATTGATAGACTTTATCCGCGAAAATTATAAGTACTATTCCCTCTGTGAATTACTGAGTAAACAAATGTATCCTCTCATGCTCCTCAAAAAAATTGAGGAAATAGGATTAGAACAAAAACAGGAAGAGCGGCTGGTGTTTATCAGTGAGTTTAATCAAAAAATATTCGAGATCATTAATAACGAACCAACCCCCTTTATTTACGAGCGACTCGGTGAGCGTTACCACCATTATTTACTCGATGAATTTCAGGACACCAGTAGTTTGCAATGGCACAATATTTTACCGCTACTTGACAATTCACTTTCCAACGGCTGGTTCAATTTAATTGTAGGAGACGGTAAACAAAGTATTTACCGCTGGCGTAATGCCAACGTAAAACAATTCGCCGCTTTACCTGAAATTGAAAACGCCGCGAATAATTTCCTGATCGAAGAGCGCGCCTCTGCATTACAAAGAAACTACCTTGGAAAAGTTCTGAACACCAACTTCCGCAGTGTAAAAACCATTGTGGAATTTAATAACCTTCTTTTTGAACAGCTGAGTGCACACTTTCTTTCAGATGGATCTAAAAGTATTTATCAGGATCAGGCTCAGGAAATAAAAAACAACGGGCTCGGTTACATTACTATAAATACCGGGAAAGCAGAACGTGACGAGTTGGACGCCGTCAATTACAGCATCATTCGTGAGCGGATCCTGAAGGCTCTTCAGGATGGATTTGAGTACAAAGACATTTGTATCCTGTCACGAAAAAACGAACACGGCAATGGCATTGCCAATTACCTGGTGGAACAAAAAATTCCGGTAGTCTCCTCAGATTCGTTGCTTTTAAAAAATAATTTCGAGATAAATACCATTGTGTGTTACCTCAGTTACCTCGTGAATAAACAGGACGTGATCAGCGCCGCGGCAGTAGTCAATTACCTCCATCAGTCCGGACAAATTAACGAAAGAGATTTTCACCGCTACCTGAGTGATCTTTCGAAAAACAAAAACCTGTTTGAGATTTTTAAATCTGCAGGAATAGATTTAAATGAAGGAGAACTTTCGCTGAACAATCTGTTTGATAATTGCATTGAAATTATCAAGGCACTGGGTTTGAATAAGAACGGTTACCAGTATGTACGGTTCTTTCTGGACGAGGTAAACGAATTTCTGGTGCTGAAGAACTCCAACATTTCTACCTTTTTCGACTGGTGGAAAAGAAGGAGTAACAGAGCCTCGATGATTATTCCCGATA
>CAZMHW010000654.1:564-2351 GCA_964566105.1 uncultured Akkermansia sp. | reverse complement strand
TGCTTGAGGAGCTGCTGCTAAAATTTCGGCATTGGCTGCTGAAGCGTATTGCTCGAAGTTTTTTACAAACGAAGCTGCTAAGCTTTGTGCTGTTTGTGTAAATGCTTCTTTATCTTTCCATGCGTTTTTCGGCTCTAAAATTTCTGCCGGAACACCTGTACAAGATTTAGGGAAGTTTAATTTGAAGAATGGTGTTGAACCGTATTCTACTTTATCTAACTCTCCGTTTAAGGCTGCTGTAATTAATGAACGGGTGTAAGATAATTTAATACGACTTCCTACGCCATATTTTCCGCCAACCCATCCGGTGTTTAATAACCAAACGTTAACGTTATGTTTTTTCAATTTCTCACCTAATAACTCAGCGTATTGAGTAGGGTGTAATGGTAAAAATACTTTTCCGAAACAAGCTGAGAATGTTAATGTAGGTTCTGTAATTCCCATTTCAGTTCCCGCTACTTTTGCAGTGTAACCACTGATAAAGTTGTACATAGCCTGACCAGGAGTTAATTTACTGATGGGAGGTAATACACCAAAAGCATCACAGGTTAAAAAGAAAATATTTTTAGGCATATCGCCAACAGCCGGAGTAACCGCGTTGTCGATATAGTTTGCAGGATAACTTACGCGGGTATTTTCCGTTCTGCTGATATTTGAATAATCAACTGTAGTTGTTCCATCGTAAAACGCAATGTTTTCCAATAAAGAACCAAATTTAATCGCGCTAAAAATTTGTGGTTCTTTTTCAGCCGTTAAGTCTACACATTTAGCATAACAACCACCTTCAAAGTTAAACACACCTTTGTCGCTCCAACCGTGCTCATCGTCACCAATCAATTTACGGTTAGGATCAGCGCTCAGGGTTGTTTTACCGGTTCCGGATAAACCAAAGAAAATGGCCGTATCGCCTTCTTTACCAATATTGGCAGAGCAGTGCATACTTAACACTTTTTTCTCGTGTGGTAAAATGTAATTTAATACAGAGAAGATCGATTTTTTAATTTCTCCTGTATATCCTGTTCCACCAATTAGAATTGTTTTTTTGGTGAAGTTGATAATAGCAAAGTTGTGTTGACGGGTACCGTCAATTTTAGGATCCGCTTTAAAGCCAGGAGCGTTTAAAATTACCCAATCGTGTTTGAAGGTTTTAATTTCTTCAGCGGTTGGACGTAAAAATAAATTGTATGAGAATAAGTTACTCCAGGGAGTTTCGTTTACCACACGAATATTTAAACGGTAAGTTGGGTCAGCGCACACGTAAGCATCACGCACCCAGATTTCTTTTCCGCCCAGATAAGCCAACATTCTGTTTTGAAGTGCATCAAATTTATCGGACTCAAAACGGTTGTTTACATCACCCCACCAAACGCTGTCTTTGGTATTTTCATCGTAAACTACAAATTTATCTTTTGGAGAACGACCGGTAAATTCACCGGTATCAATGGCTAAAGCGCCTACATCCGTCAATACTCCTTCTCCTCTTATTATACACTCTTCAACTAACTCGCTTGGGTGAAGATTCCAGTACGCCATATCTACATTTGAAAGGCCAAGGTCTGCGACTGAAGCATTCTCTGCTTTAATTCCAATTTCGTTCATTCTATAATTCTAATGGTTAATAGACTGCGAAATTACGAAAAAAAACGAGGTGTTTGTGGGCGTTTTTCCACAATTTTTTATTTTTTATCTAATTGAAACTGAGACATATTGCCCCTCTTTAGCGATTTTTTTCAACTGGTTAATAAATTGTGTTTTCTTTCTGCCTTTTAACTCAGTTAAGGGTAAAC
>CAZMHW010000654.1:0-554 GCA_964566105.1 uncultured Akkermansia sp. | reverse complement strand
AACAAATACGCGTTTCGCCCTCCCGGCCTATGTTTTTTGCCGTATATTTTAACTTTTTTCCGTCAATAGCGGCCATCACCTTATCGTAAGCTTTACCATCAATACCCGAACCCGGGCTTCCAAAAGCAACTTCCACCGCGCAGGCATTGTCTGTTACGCCCTTATAAACTGTAGGTTCCTTGGTGGGTTTAGGACCGGTTTGTGTATTGTCCTGTGCTTTGCAGGAAAGAACACTCAAAAATAAAAGGGAACTAAGGATAAGGCTGAAACGTTTCATAATCTGTTTTTTAATTTGTGTAAATATAATATTATCTGTCATTAAAGTGAAAGACCGGAGTCATTCCTCTTTCAATAACCAAAAGCCGTTCCAAAAAGCCCGTTTTAACGTTTTTTAAAGGCAGAGGCTGCCAGAAAGAGCCAGCCGGCCACAAAACAAAGACCGCCAATGGGTGTAACGGGGCCAAGTACTTTTAACCCGTATATGCCCATTAATCCAAGGGTACATAAAAAATAAAGGGAGACGCTAAACAAAATAATTCCCCAGAAAAAAAGAG
>CAZMHW010000653.1:0-2363 GCA_964566105.1 uncultured Akkermansia sp. | reverse complement strand
AGTTTCATTTTGAGCAACAGAAGCAAAACCTGAAAGTAATAACAGTAAGAGTAAAGAATATCTAAGGGTAGAAAACAATACTTAAAGATAAGTTTTTTTTGTTTAATACCCGTATTTATGGGTATAACTACCATGAGCCTACTTTCTAAAATGAACTTAACTGAATAAAACAACTCCTAATAAAGCTAAAAATATATGACTTTATTCCCCACAACAATACACCCGTTTAGAGTGACACTCAGATCATCCCTACAAAATCATCCTCTGAAATGATCTTTACTCCCAGACTTTGTGCTTTTTTCAATTTCTCTGGTCCCATGTTATCACCGGCGAGCAGATAAGATGTTTTGCCACTGATAGAACCGGAATTTTTACCCCCGTGAAATTCTATCATCTCTTTTAACTGATCACGGCTGTGTTTATTGAATACACCACTGATCACAAAGGTCAGGCCTTTTAATTTATCGCTTCCTGCCTGTTGTTGCTCTTCGCTTAACTCAAATTTTAATCCGGCCTGTTTCAGACGGTGAATGATCTCTTTGTTTTTCTCATCCGCGAAAAAAACGGAAATACTTTCTGCAATGATCTCCCCTACTTCGTCAATGGCCAGCAATTCTTCTTTATTCGCGTTTACCAGCACATCCAGACTCTTTACCTTTTTAGCTATTTTTTTTGCGGTTGTTTCACCCACATGCCTGATGCCAATAGAATACAAAACCCGTTCAAACGGCACCTGTTTGCTGGCTTCAATTCCATCAATTAAATTTTGTGCGGATTTTTCTGCCATGCGTTCCAGTCCCAACAACTGCTCTTTTTTGAGATCATACAAGTCCGCAATATTTTTCACCAGGCCTGCTCTGTAAAGCTGATCTATGGTTTCAGCACCCAGACTATCAATGTTCATCGCTTTGCGCCCTACATAATGCTCCATACGGCCTTTCACCTGAGGTGGGCACTCCATGTCGTTCGGACAAAAATGATTAGCCTCTCCTTCGTTGCGTTTCAATTCCGCGCCACATTCGGGACAGTGTGTAATATAAATTGTTTTTTTAGAATCCTCTTTTCGTTTTGAAAAATCCACCCCAATTATCTTTGGAATAATTTCTCCTCCCTTTTCTACAAACACCTGATCACCCACACGCACATCCAACTTTTCAATGATGTCGGCATTGTGCAAAGAAGCCCGTTTTACGGTGGTTCCGCCCAGCGGTACAGGTTTTAAATTGGCAACCGGAGTAATGGCCCCTGTCCTTCCCACCTGATATGTAATTTCGAGCAACTCGGTACTCACCTGCTCTGCTTTAAACTTGTAAGCGATGGCCCAACGCGGCGATTTGGCAGTGAAGCCCAACTGCAATTGTTGTTTGTAATCGTTTACCTTAATTACAATGCCATCAATGTCAAAAGGCAAATTGTAACGTTCCTTGTCCCAGTGATCAATAAAAGCCAGTACTTCGTCCATACTGTTTACCAGCTTCGAATACTGACTGATTTTAAAGCCCCAGCTTTTCGCAGCCTGTAAACACTCGTAATGATTTTTAAAAGGAATTTCCTCTCCCAATACATGGTAGAGGTAACAATCCAGTTTGCGGGAAGCCACCACCGCGCTGTCCTGCATTTTCATGGTGCCACTGGCGGTGTTGCGGGGATTGGCCAGGGGCGCTTCCCCGATTTCTTCACGTTCCTTATTAATAGCGTCGAAAACATTTCGAGGCAAAAAAATCTCACCGCGAATTTCAAACAGTTCCGGGTAATCACCTCTTAATTTTAAGGGAACCGATTTAATGGTTTTTACATTTGTGGTCACATCGTCACCCTGAACACCGTCCCCACGGGTAACGGCCTGTAACAATTCTCCATTCTTATACGTTAAGCCAATGGATAACCCGTCAAACTTTAATTCGCAGACATACTGAACATTTCCACCTGAAAAAAGATCGGTAGCCTGATGTCCCAAACCCTCCTTCACGCGACGGTCAAAATCCACCATATCTTCGGCACTGTAACTATTGGATAAAGAGAGCATGGGGTATTTGTGTTTTACCGAAGCAAAGTCTTTTGTAATAGTGCCGCCTACACGTTGGCTCGGTGAATTCGGCGACAAAAATTCAGGAAATTGTTTTTCAAGAGTCATAAGTTCCTCGAGCAGTTTATCAAACTCGTAGTCGCTAATGGTGGGCTTATCCAGAATGTAATAATTATGATTATGCTTTTCTATTTCAGCAGAAAGGGATTGAATCTTTTTTTCGGCAGCAGTCTTGTCCATTGAAAAAATTAAATTAGAAGTTCAGTAATTCGCAGATTTTTTTTAAATACAGAGCATCCGTTTCATCAAAGGTATTGAGCGTGTCACTGTCCACATC
>CAZMHW010000652.1:0-2375 GCA_964566105.1 uncultured Akkermansia sp. | reverse complement strand
ATGATGAGGTTGCTGCAAGGCTGTGCCGAGATACCGAGAATAAGAAATATGGACAGGATAAGTTTCACCTGAATAAGTCTGCCAAAGGTACCTACACTTGTGTCTTATACTTATGATTTTAATCATAGAGAACCCATGATCTTGTTGCGCTTCACGCAATTGTGCGGATACATAAAAACAAAACCCTTCCTGGTGGGGAAGGGTTCGTTTTGTTTACTTTATGGTTCTCTAAACAAGGGCACACACGTCGTTGTTGCAGAATTTCTCGCCCTCCGAATCTTCAGAGATTGCTTTGAAATCTATCCTGCTTACTTTAGCAGCTTTTTCTTCATACTGCTCTTTGGTAATGGCTTCATACGGCATTTGCGCGTAAGCACCCAATTCTAATTTTGGTAAAAAGCTAATGGACTTCAGATCGTATTTAAAATAATCGAGCACTGTTTTAATTTCATCGCTTTCTTCCGGTTTAAAAGTAATGGTGCAGGATACCTGGTTGTCTGACCAGTATTTTTGCAGGAATACAGCCAGCGCCACTTGCTCCCAGATGCTCACGTTTTTTAAACTTTTTCCTTCGTTGTGAATTGGAAATTCAACCACAAGAGAGGTGGAGTCCACGACGTCATTTTCTGTATGCAACCCGGCGGCTACAATTGCCGGAATTAAAGCGGAACTTTTAGCAATGCGCATGCGGCGGATGTAATAGTTAAATTCCGGGAAATGGCATCCTGGATTTACACCGGCGAGCAAGCTCACAGTGCCGCTTGGTTTCACACTGGTGGTCTTAATGCTTTTTGGCACGCATAACCACGATGAATAAATATCGTCCCAGCGTTGAATTTCTTTATACCCATTGTCAAGCCACTGACGGAGCGTTTCAAGGGAGTGTTGCCCAATAAAATTAGTGATACCCGACACAGATGTGCCAATTCTTCTGTTGCGTTTTTGAACACGGTTGGTCTCCTGCCATGTGGTGTTTACAAGCGTAGCGGTTTTTCCCATCAGGTAAGCGAATTTCAGAGTGCGTAAATAATCTTCCTGCGATTCGGCGCGTGAAGGAAAAGTTTCGACCAGGCAACACAATTCGTAAGATTCCAGGGTTTGTTCTCCGCAAGGATTGGTGCCTTTTGCTTTGGCGTCTTTGTGATCAGCGGGATCACACATTCTTGAAAAAGCACGGATGTTATTCATAAACACATAGCCCGGTTCGCCGTTCATGGCGGTTTGTTTGGCTACTTCTTCAAAATGGGTGTCTTCGTCCACGATCACACTGTTGTTGGAAGCCCAGCCCCAGGCTGCGCGGTGTGCCATGCTACCTTCGTATTTTTGTGCTTCCGCGTTCCAGCGATAATCTTTCAATCTTCTGTATTCTTTGTCGTTCACTTCACCAAGTGCTATCTGAGCGGTTCTTCTCACATTTCCGGCTACCACGCATTGTCCAATCATGTTCATAATATCTGTGATAGCGGTAACGGTTATCTCTTTGCCGTCTAGCCCATCAAGAATTTTTCTTAATTGTTCGTGCAGCCTTTCTAATGGTGCCGGACCGGAGGAAACTCCGCCAAATCCCGCAATTGGTTCACCTTGTGCGCGGATGTCGTCGTAATTAAATTTGATAACGGAGGAATTATTGAATCCGAAATTCTTCGCGAAATAGGTAAAGAGCAATTTTTCCAGACTCATTACCCAGCCTTCACGGGAATCAGGGATTACAAATATTTCCTCGTGTTTGTTGGTAGGAGCGTTGATCTCAATTCTGCGCGCGCCTTCCACATCAAAGCCAACACCTACGCCCACCATACTCATGTCCATCATAAAGGTAAAGGGTTTGATAGCGTCTTCCATGGTGTTACCAATGTGTTCGGTAGAAACAAAGGCGCAGTTAAACAAAGCTTGTCCCACACGTTTTTCGTGAATAATGGGTGTACCCATGGCCCAAAGCATTCGTCCCGGAGGTAAAAACTTCATTTTAAAGATCCGGTCATACATTTCCTGTGCAGATTGCTGAGCTTTGCGGTTGTTCCAGCCCAATTCGTTGCTTAGAATATGTTCCTTCTGAAGCGCGTAAGCGCCTTCCACTACGCGTCTGACCGTCTCGAACCACTGCTCATTACTTCCATCGGCCTTTAACCTGGAATAAGTTCTGTAATACGTTAACAGGCCCAGCCCGTTAAATCCGAAATCAGGAGTAATGTCTTTGTACGAGGCTACAAAATCATCGTCGAGTTTAAAGTTTAGCATAGTTATTATTTTTTAATTGGTTTATTAAAATTTAAGCAGCTTGATCCGTCTATTAAACTGGTGGACATTTCAAGCAAATTGGTGGTATCAAACATGGCTTTGAGATCCGCCTTAATGTGTTTGTACTTATGGTGTAC
>CAZMHW010000651.1:0-2376 GCA_964566105.1 uncultured Akkermansia sp. | reverse complement strand
AGCCCAGGCTCATATACGGTTGTGACTAAAGATAATACCAGTTTTTGTGAAACCAGAACACCAATTTCTATTCTTTCAAATACCTTCACACCGGATATCAGTGCTCAGGTTAACAGACAAATTCTCGATTGTAACAATCCAAGAGTTACTCTGAAAGGACAAAGTATAACGAACAATGTAAAATATACCTGGACCTTCCCTGGCACACCAAATACACAGCCCGGTGATACCATTACAATATTTACTAACCTGGCTACGCCTAATAATTCACTTATAGCTAATTATACTTTAACCATTGAAGATAATAGCAGTACTTGCAAAAGTTTCTCTGTGATCCCAATGTATCAGAATTTGTATCCACCAAAAGCCAATGTTACCAATGGAGGTATAAGTGCGCTTTCCTGTAAAACACCTACGGTTATGCTCACCAATTTAAGTGTTACTGGCATTCCTCCTGGAACTGGTTATCCAACCAATCAGAATGTAGTGGGTTTCTTATGGCAGGGTCCAACTCCTCAGGAACCATTGTCAAACAGTAGTACCTATTTAGGGCAAACAGTTGGTACTTATACTATGACGGCCAAGGATTTGAATAATGGTTGTACCACAACTACCTTTATTGCCATTACCGATAATAGAATTTATCCAATTCTGAATAACCCTACAGCACCGCCAATTGCTATAGTTGATTGTGGTTCGGGTACAACACCTTTATTCCCTATTATCACAAACGTAACAACAGGGTTAACGTATAGTTGGACCGCTCCTGCAGGTTATACAGTATCAGGAGCAAATACTCCGACTTTATCAGTAAATGATGCTGGAGAGTATTCCATTTTAGTTACCAATACCGTTAGCGGTTGCGCAAGTGTAGCGAGCATGGACGTGATAAATGGTAAATTACTCGCTGATTTCGAAGCTGATCAAACCAGTGGTTATGCTCCTCTAACGGTTAATTTTATTAATAAATCAGCGTCGTCCAGTCTTACTACGCCTACTATTAACATCCGTTCGGCATGGAATTTCGGAAATGGTACTTCAAAAACATACTCAAGTGTTGAAACAGCTTCCGCTATTTACACGCAGCCAGGAACCTATACGGTTACCCTATATGCTACAAAAGGAACCTGTATGGATTCCAAAGCTCATGTAATTAAAGTAGAAGTTCCTTCAAGTCTTGTTATTCCTAACGTGTTTACTCCTAATGGCGATGGAGTAAATGATTTCTTCTTCCTAAAAGCTAACAATTTAAACTCCATTCATGCTATTATCTTTGACCGTTGGGGTCATAAAGTTTACGAAGTTACCAGCGAAAAAGGAAATATTGAGTGGGATGGTAAAAATCAGGCAGGGAAAGAAGTAGCAGACGGAACATATTTTTACATGATCCAGGCTTTGGGTAAAGATGATCAAAGTTACGACTACAAAGGAACCATCAATTTGGATCGTTAAGAATTTAACTCGTGCTCTTAAAAAAATCCGGCTAACACTAGCCGGATTTTTTTTTGTATATATTTATTTATGGTAAAACCAGACTTTGACTGCGCAGAATACGCGTTTTGTTGATTGAGTACATGGAATTAATACAAGTGTAATGTTTATCTTTAGCTTGATGTAAATTCACCCAAATTCGTTTATGAAAAATTTAAAAATTATACTCGCCATTTGTTTAGTACTTGACTTTTTTAACTCTGAAGCGCAAAAAGTTATATCACATACTATTTATGAAACCCAGTTTGATAAGGACTCTCTGAAGGGCTTCGACGAAGAGGCTGCGCGTAGGTCTGCCGTTTCGGAACAGTTTTTAGGCGCGGAATTTCAGGTAAGAATGTATCGCTTAAAAAGGGATTACATAAATAACAAATATAATATAGTCGAAACGAAAGTAACCCGTAAACACCCTGATCCTAAAGACGTTTGGAGAACTTCTACGACCATTGGTTGTAATAACGAAAATTTTGAACTTGCGACTTCAGACATTTTTGCTCCTAATGCAGTGCAGGGTTGGACACTTCAATCAGGCACAAACACAAACAGTTGCCAGCAACCTGTTTTAAACGCTAACAATCTTTACACAGTATATTCTGCACCAGTAATTGATTCAAAAGTTCCAGGCACTATTTCGTCATTTTTTGGAGTCAATTCCAATCTTGGAATGTCGGGAAATTCATTTATTCGTCTAAATGACGACTTTGTCGGATCAAAGGCCGTTAACCTAAATAGATCGTTTATAGTGGATTCCTCGAATGCCTTGTTTCGTTACGCTTATCTCGCAGTGTTAGAGAATGGAGCCCATTCTTGTTGTGATCAACCTCGATTTAGTATAGAAATTACAGTTACCAATACAGTTACTAATTCCTCAACCGTACTAACTTG
>CAZMHW010000650.1:0-2379 GCA_964566105.1 uncultured Akkermansia sp. | reverse complement strand
AAATTTGATTTTAAAAATTTAGGAATGCGAAGTCAGGTGCTGATTGGGAAACAGAAAGATCCTTTCGATATTTATGAAACCGTGTCGGATTTCTGTTTCGAACAAAGAATCCCCTTAATCTATTTTTTTCTTTTTAGAACGGGAACCAAACACGACCGGACGGTTGACCCGGCTACAGAAGCTTTTACTGAAGTGTTTAATACCTTAAAAAAAAATCACGCTCTTTTTGGGCTTCACCCGTCGTATGATTCAGCGTACGAGAATGGGATGTTGTCCAACGAAATGAAAGATATTTCCACTCGCTCTGGGGAAACAATTAACCTGTCGCGGCAACATTACCTGCGTTTTGACATACGCAGCACACCCCAATTATTACTAAAAAACGGAATTGTCGCCGATTTTACTATGGGTTTTGCCTCTACTCCTGGCTTTCGGGCGGGTACCAGTCATCCTTTTTATTATTACGATTTTCATACAGAAGCAGCCACAGAACTCCTGTTTGTGCCTTTTTGTGCCATGGACGGGGCATATACCGTGTATGAGAATACAGATCCCTCAAAAGCCATGGAATCCATGATGGATTTGGCGAGAGAAGTTAAAAAAGTGGAGGGTCTTTTTATAACCGTCTTTCACGAACGTACCTTTTTTGACCACTTATATAAGGGATTTGGTACTTTATATAATAATTTGCACTTACAACTACAAGAGCTTTAACAGCAGGCAAAATGATGTATCTTTACCTTCAATTATGAATAACGCTTTGCACCCAATGAGACTTTTGAAATACAGTAGCTTACTCTTTTTGTTATCCCTCACGTTTAGTGCTTGTAAAAACGACCTTAAACTGAATGCGCCTTATAAGGAGATTCCCAGTGTTTATGCTCTGATGAATCCCAACGAGAGAATGCAAATGATCCGGATAAATAAGGTTTTTTTGGGCGAAGGAGATGCCAATGTGATGGCAAAAAATGCGGACTCGGTTAATTACAAGGCTGACGAAATTACGGTGTCTCTTACCAGAACATTGTATGGTGCTCAGGCTGACGCAGGAAGATATAGTGGGGTTGCGAAAAAAGTAGTTCTCTTCCGGGATTCGATTATTGAAACAGCTCCAGGAGCTTTTAATACCAGTCAGCGCGTGTATATTACCTACGACAGCTTGTTTAAGGAAGGCGTTTACAAGCTTGAGATTAAGAACAACCACACTGGAAATGTTTTTACGGCTACCACTACAGCTATTGCGGAGATTCAGGCATCTAACCAGTTATCCAGTCTTTTCAGTGCCCCGTTCTATCCTTATCCTCCGACCACGAATCCTAGCTCACCTCCATATATTGACTATTATAGTCCAAATGCGTTTCAAAAACCCTATGAGATCCGTTTTGCTCCGAATGAGGGCGAAATATACAAGGTGACCATACGTATGCACTTTTACGATTCTCTTTATAACGGTGGCAAAGTGTTCCGTTATGTAGATTACACCGGGGGGAATATAGAAAAAAAAGGTAATTCTGTTCTTTCAATGACCTTCAGAAGTACGGATATATTTAGTGCCGCAGGTTATGGTTTGGCCAGACTGGGCTTGAGTAATGATATTTATGGTCGCAAAATGGAAAGGATCGAGTATATTTTCAATTCTTCAACCGCAGAATATGTGGATTATTTGCAATATGCAGCGCCATCCTTTAACATTTCCCAGGTAAAACCCCTGTATTCCAATTTTAAGGATCAGGCGGCTCTTGGCATTTTTACGTTCAGGACAACATTGTCTATTTCAAAGAACCCGAACACCACTTTCGCGAGTGCGTTTTCAGACAATCCGAATACCTGCAGTTATAAATTTTTCGCCTATTCAGGCTCCAGCTTTTCTCTGAAAGGCTGCAAATAACCTGACATTTCTTAGGCCAAAACGCTCTTTTTCAGGCCATTTTATACCGGATTTAATTGTTAAAATGACAGTCTGGCAGAGTTTCATTTGCCAGGCCCTTTGGCATATTTATTGAAAGCCAAAGGATAGAATTTTAATAAATACTAATTATAAATAATAAACAAAATGGGAAAAATAATAGGAATAGATTTGGGAACCACAAATAGCTGCGTTTCCGTTATGGAAGGTAACGAATCTGTGGTTATTGCCAACAATGAAGGAAAACGTACCACGCCTTCAGTAGTAGCTTTCGTTGAAGGTGGCGAACGTAAAGTGGGAGATCCGGCAAAACGCCAGGCTATCACCAACCCTAAAAAAACTGTTTATTCAATTAAACGTTTTATGGGTCACACCTATGATGAAGTTACCGAAGAAATTAAACGTGTTCCTTACGCCGTATTAAAAGGCGACAACAATACTCCACGCGTTCAGATCGATGACCGCAAATACAC
>CAZMHW010000649.1:0-2389 GCA_964566105.1 uncultured Akkermansia sp. | reverse complement strand
GGGTTAGCCGGCTTTTTTCATTTTACACTCCCACTCGGGGCCCGAGTAATTCAGGAATCCCCAGTCAGGAGCAATTTATTTCTTTATAACTCTTGAAGTAAAGATTTTGTTTTCACTTTGGCACTTCATAACATAGACACCAGAGGGTAGACTTGCGAGATCCACCTTGTTTTTACCCTCAGAGACAGGGCTTCTATAGGCATTCTCCCCGAGCAGATTCTCCACACTAAGCATCCCTTTGTTTTTTATTTCAACGGTGTAATTTCCATCCGAAGGATTTGGATAAACCTGGAGCTTTTCATTCTCTGTATTCCATTCCCGAATACCATCCGGAATCATAGAGGCATTCCCACAGCGTTTGTTACCCTTACGAAACCAAAGAAGCTCGGTTTTATCACCCTGCATTGGAAAGGTGTTGAGGTAGAATACGTGCTCAAATATTCCGACCCCTTCAATGATGTGATAATCTAAAGTTGGGGGCTCAAAACAATTATTGTTAGGAGGGGAATAGTTCATATAGGTATGGTGTTCGTTCATCCCACACTCATTCACATAACTGGTATCTACGCGACGTCCGCATGGACCAGTAGCGAAGGCGAAGTTAATGGTGGAAAGAGTAAGATTAGTGACTGCAAATGTAACGGTACCCGCTACGATTATTGGAACGTATGAGGTATAGTTTGGGCCGCAGGGACTGCAGGTAAAACCAGAAATTACATCGTGCGCCGTATAAAAAACCGTATCCTGATTGGCCGAATAGGATTTGTTTATAAAAACCCTGTAGGTGTACATTGGTGGTTCAGAAGCAGAGGTGGAACCGTTAAGATGTGTATAGGAAGTGACAATCGTATCACCGACATTAAAATCGTACACAGACCCATTTGTAAAATTTTGCGCTGAAAGATCTCTACTTAATAAAAAAACTAAAGCCAAAATAACTTTTTTCATCTTGATTGGGTTCAAATTATTGGAGATCTAGTATAAAGATAGCATTTTTGGGGAAACAAAAAAGCCGGAAATTCCGGCTTTGCTTTTGTTTATGATACCCCTGACGGGGTTAAGAGTTATTAATGTTTGCTCAAATAATCCGCCACACCAGCGTGAGTATCTTTTAAACCTTCTGCACCTTTGGTCCAGTTAGCAGGACAAACCTCACCGTTTTCTTCGAAGAATTGTAAAGCATCTACCATACGTAGAGTCTCATCCACATTACGACCCAGAGGCAAATCGTTGATCAACTGGTGACGTACGATACCTTGTTTGTCAATTAAATACAATCCACGGAAAGCGATCATAGGACCTGTGGCCACTAAATCTCCTTTTTCATTTACGTCGTAATCTCCAAAAAGAGTACCGTAATCCAAAGAAATAATTTTAGTAGTGTCGGCAACAATCGGGTAAGTAATTCCTTTAATTCCACCCGCTTTTTTCTCCATTTGCAACCAGCCCCAGTGGCTTTCTTCCGTATCGGTGCTGCAGGCAACCACAGCGCAATTGCGGCTTTCAAACTCTTTTAATTTTTCCTGGAACGCGTGTAATTCTGTTGGACACACAAAGGTGAAATCTTTTGGATAAAAGAAGAATACCACGTGTTTTTTACCAATGTACTGATCTAAAGAGAAATCAGATACAATTTCTCCACCTTTTACTACTGCACCGGCTTTAAAAGAAGGCGCTTTTTTTCCTACTAAACTTGACATATTATTATGGTTTTAATTTTATTAATTGAATGTGCAAAAGTAACTATTCTGCTTTAAACATTTTTAGCCTAATATTGTAATCTATACAAAACTTAACAATTATCTTTATGAGCCTTAGTCTTGACCGAAAAGCCCCGGATTTTAAACTCTTTAATACCGAGAAAAAAGAAATAGCCCTGAGTGAAAACGCGGGTAAAAATGTAGTTCTCTTGTTTTTTCCTTTAGCCTTTACCAGCACCTGCACGGCCGAATTGTGTAACATTCGTGACAATTACGCCATTTACAACAATTTAAACGCCGTTGTGTTCGGTATTTCGGGAGATTCTTTGTTTACCCTGGCTAAATTTAAAGAAGAACAGCACCTGAATTTTGATCTGCTGAGCGATTTTAACAAAGATGTTTCAACGGCTTACGGAAGCATTTACGAAACCTTTGGATTTGGCATGAAAGGCGTAAGCAAACGCGCCGCTTTTGTGATCGATAAAAACGGTGTTTTGAAATACGCGGAAGTGCTTGAAAAGGCCAGTGATCTGCCTAATTTTGAGGCGATACAAGCCACTTTAAAAGCACTTAACTAGTGTTAGCACATTTCTCGACTCCGCTCGAAATGACGGACTCCTACTTCGACTTCGCTCAGTATGACATTCGACTTCGCTCAGTATGACATTCGACTTCGCTCAGTATGACAG
>CAZMHW010000648.1:0-2395 GCA_964566105.1 uncultured Akkermansia sp. | reverse complement strand
ATTGTTTCGTGAAGAGTGTCGGTTGGCCCGCTATAATTGTTGCTCCACGAATACGTATAAGCAGAAGTACCACCGGCAGGCCCTGCATACAAAACGATACTGTTTCCGACACAGACAGAAGAGGTTAAGGCAACAATTGAGGCTGTGAGAACAGGCGGTTGATTGATCTGTATGGTTTTGGTGATAGAACATTGGCTCATAGGATCATATGCGAGAACAGAATACACTCCCGCGCTGAGATTAACCGCAGTCTGCAAAGTTTGTGTACCTGGTGACCAGGTATAGGTGTAATTTCCGCCGCCGCCAAGCACTGTCACTGTAGCATGGCCCGTGGCACTGCCATAACAAAGCGCATGTGAGGCGGACACAGAAGCGTTAAGTATGGTGGCATTGATATTGGCCGTTTGAGTCACCGAACAACCTCCACCACCGTCCTTCATAAAAACGGTGTAAGTACCGGTACTTAAGTTATTGACTATACTGGTGGTTTGCGACGAGGGACTCCATGTATACGAATAAGAACCGGTACCTCCGAAAGTACTCACGGTCGCTGAAGCAGGACCACAATTGAAGGGTGGGCTGGCAACGGAGACGGTAGGTGATGTGACCGGAATCGTTTTTAAAATGGTATCGGATTTACCGCAGCCGTAAAACACAATTAATTGAGTGGTATACGTACCCGGCGCGGAAAAAGTATGGCTTGGATTAGCAAGTGTTGAACTGTTGGCGGAGCTTGCGGCAGGATCACCAAAATCCCACTGTGTGCCGGTAATTGTATAACCCGAACCGGCACATACAGTTGGGGAAGTAAAGTTCACAACCATACATCCGCCGGTTGAGTTACTATTAAAGTTGAGAAGTTGCCCCCTTTTTTCGAAATAACTGCTTACAAAATTTGGGAGGCCATAGCCGCAGGTAGCTGTAGACAATGAAACACCTAATGAGGAATAGTTTACGCTAGTCCAGGGGTTATTAGGATTATTAATTACACCAAGGTTCGATTGGCCAACGCGCGCAACATATATTTTGCCATCAGATCCAAGTTGCAATGAGCCTTTCAAAACAGTGTCATCATTCGCGCTCCCCTCAATTAACGATACATTATTGGGAGTAGTCAGTCCTCCGCAAAGATCAAATTGTAGAAGCGCTCCCTGAAATGTAGCATAGAATTTTGTTCCGTCAGGAGAAAATTCGCAACCGTAAACATGCGAAGGAGCCGTGGGACTGAAAGAAGAGTTATAGGATTGAAGATTAGAAAGCAGGCCAGTAGTATTATTGAAATCAAGTATATTAATTAAAGTAACGTAGCAGAAACAACCAGATGAATATGAATTAAAGGTTAAACCTAGTTTTTTACCGTTAGGAGAAAACTTCATACTTCCGATGGTACTGGGACTATTACTTCCTGAAAAGGGAGAAGTAACAGCTAACGTATTTACTCCAGCCGAGGTAAGTAAAAAAGCCTGAAAGCAGTTTACTCCAGTCATCGCTTTCGCCATTATCCACACATCTGTTCCGTTGCAATGTACAGTTGCACATAGCTTTTCTTCGCATGCACCTGAGTAAAGAGGGATGTTTTTTGAAGTTACGGACCCTTGTCCTGATGCAAGGCCCATGTCGACGATGGAATAATTTAAACCGCCCGATCCGCCACCACCCTGCACAGTGAAGACATAATATAAGGTAGTACTGCCTGGCTTTTTAACAATGATGCTGGATTGGGCGGAGTTATTCCCGAGTAGCCCGCTTCCATTAGCCATTACGGCATGTGTTTGGTTCCAGATGCTAACCCCGTCCGTATAAAAAAGCAAATTGCCCGAACCATCTGAAATGCTTGCGCAGCCCAGAGAAGAGGTGATTGCACCATTGGTTAAAGTGCTTACAGAAGTACCGTTAAAGCTAATACCGGCACCGTTTCCGAAATACCAGTTCTTGGTCTCGTTTTGCGCTTGCAGCCCAAGATTAAAAATGAGAAGAAAAGAGATAAGAAATTTCTTAAAGTTCATTTGGGTATAGAGGTTTAAACAGAAAGGCTTTGTCAAAGATATGAAAATACCGGAGTATCCTTTAAAAGCGCTCAGAATGTGGCGCAGCAGGTTTCTATCAGGAATGTGAGTTTGGTAGAGGCAATTTAATTATTGCTCAAACGTAAATTCTTCTTTTGTATAAAAATTGGGCTTATTGCCCATTTCTCGGTATAGAACCATTTTTTTGTTTCGTAGTTCCCGAATATTAAACGTAAAGTCTGTGCTGTTGCTTGAAACACGACCGTCGTAAAAAACGATTTCGCTGAATGATGGTCGCTCCCACTTTGGTACAAAATCCTTTTTTGTAATTCTCAGCGGCTTGGCCAATTAGGGCACGCTGACCACCAGCAGGCCCACCGCGCCGACGA
>CAZMHW010000647.1:317-2397 GCA_964566105.1 uncultured Akkermansia sp. | reverse complement strand
CCTATGGCCTCTGCACCACCCAGTTCCTGCATTAATTTGTAGGCAATGTTACCGGAAGCCAGGTTAGGGAAAATAAAGGTGTTTACGTCTTTATCGATGAGTGTACTGAAAGGGAATTGTTCTTTTAACAAATCGTTATTGATCGCGAAGTTCGCCTGAATATCACCATCCACCACTAATCCGGGATAATTGGCGTGTAAAATACTTACGGCCTTGGCCACTTTATTTGGCACGTCACCCTGGGCAGATCCAAAATTAGTATAGGATAACATAGCCATGCGTGGGCTGATGTTGTATTGTTTCACCGTATTGGCAGTCAGCACCGCAATGTCTACCAGTTCTTCGGCAGTAGGATCGGCGTTCATGGTGGTATCGGCAAAAAAGTAAGGTCCGCGTTTGGTAACCATGATGTAGAGTCCAGCCACTTTGCTCACGCCGGGTAAAGTATCAATAATTTCGAGAGCTGGTTTAATAGGTTGACCGTATTTACGGGTCAAGCCGCTGATCATGGCGTCCGCCATACCGTTTTCCACCATCATGGCACCAAAATAATTGCGGTCGCGCATGAGTTTACGTGCGTCATATTGCGTTAAACCACGGCGTTCGCGTTTGTGCCAGAGCAGATCACCAAACTCGTTGCGTTTGTCTTCGTGTTCGGTTAAAGCATCAATAAGCTGCATATCGGCCAGATCGATGAAGTTCTCTTCAGCAATCTTCAGAATTTTGGTTTTGTCACCTAACAGAATAGGTTTGGCAATTCCTTCATCGCGCACTACCTGTGCCGCTTTCAGAATTTTGTAATTATCCGCTTCAGAAAAGACAATACGTTTTGGATTGCTCTTAGCCTTATCGGCCAGGCTGCGCATGAGTTTGTTATCTTTACCTAAACGGTTTTCAAGTTCTGAGCGGTAAGCGTCCCAATCGGTAATTTTACGTTTGGCCACGCCGCTTTCAATGGCTGCCTTAGCTACAGCTGAGGACACAGCACTGATTAACCGGTTATCAATTGGTTTTGGAATAATGTACTCCGCCCCAAAACTCAGGTTTTTTGAACCGTAAGCCAGGTTTACATAGTCTGGTACCGGTTCTTTTGCAAGCGCTGCAATTGCAAGCGTTGCCGCCAGTTTCATTTCTTCGTTAATAGTCGTGGCGCGTACATCCATAGCGCCCCTGAAAATAAAAGGGAAACCCAGTACGTTGTTTACCTGGTTGGGATTATCGCTACGGCCCGTTGCTACAATGATGTCTTTTCGTGCGGCAATGGCTTCTTCGTAAGAAATTTCCGGGGTCGGGTTGGCCAGGGCAAATACCACGCAATTAGAATTCATACTGCGCACCATGTCCTGGTTAAGCACGTTTCCTTTGGAGAGACCCACAAACACATCTGCCCCCTTAATGGCTTCCGCCAGTGTATTTTTATCCGTTTTTTCAGCTGCAAAAAACGATTTGTATTGATCCAGATCGGTACTACCTTTTGGCAAACCCCCTTTGCGGTCGAGCATTAAAATGTTTTCTTTTTTAACACCCACTGCAATGTACATTTTGGCACAGGAGTTGGCGGAAGCACCAGCGCCATTGATAACCACTTTTACGCTGGACATTTTTTTGCCGGAAATTTCGACCGCGTTCAACATACCGGCAGCACTAATAATGGCTGTTCCATGCTGATCGTCGTGCATGAGAGGAATATCTAGAACTTCTTTTAATCTGCGCTCAATTTCAAAACACTCCGGAGCTTTGATGTCCTCGAGGTTTATTCCGCCAAAAGTGGGAGCAATGTTTTTAACCGTATTTACAAATTCATCGATGTTGGTGGTATCCACCTCAATGTCAAACACATCAATATCGGCAAAGATCTTGAACAACAAACCCTTTCCTTCCATCACCGGTTTAGAGGCCAAGGCGCCAATGTTTCCAAGTCCCAATACCGCTGTACCGTTGGAAATAACCGCCACTAAATTGCCCTTTGCCGTGTATTTGTAGGCATCTTCGGGATTTTTTTCTATTTCTAAACAAGGTTCTGCTACTCCCGGAGACTAGGCCAGAGTAAGGTCTCGCTGGGTACTGTATGGTTTGGTTG
>CAZMHW010000647.1:0-307 GCA_964566105.1 uncultured Akkermansia sp. | reverse complement strand
TACTTCAATTTTACCTGGTCTTCCTTGAGAATGGTAATCTAACGCATCTTCTCTTCTAAATTTTGCCATATATTTTTAAAAACGGAAAACGAAGATAGTTAAATATTTTAAAGGGAAAAACTGTTAAAATATGGCCGGATCCGGCAAAATTTAGTAACTGCGAGCGGGTAAGCCCCCAGTGGGTTTTCAGGTGATTTTTGTCACAAAACGCGTGAGGAAAAAGGATGGTTTCTTTTTCAATCCTAATCAGACTTTTCCGAACGTACAAATTCAAGATAAAAAACGCTACCCATGCCCTGAGCAGATT
>CAZMHW010000646.1:0-2407 GCA_964566105.1 uncultured Akkermansia sp. | reverse complement strand
TGATGAAACCGCTATTCCGCCCGGAAAGCCCATACTTTCACTCCTGTTTAAAGTAAATTTGTGAAGATTTGCTGCAGAGTTGTAGTTTTTGAATTGGAATTCAAGCCTGCCGAGTTCGATTTTAATTTCGGTGAAAAAAGCGTTCCTTCTAGTTATGCTGTCAGTATGGGACAAGGCAAGGGTTAAATTGGCGTACGCGTCTTTATAATTGTTTAATGCGGCATAGGTTTTTCCTAATCCAAAATAAATAAAGGGATATTCCTGATGGTCTTTGTTTTTGTTGTATTCTGAAAGCGCTTTGTTATAGTACTCAAGCGCTTTTTGATATTGTTCAAGTTTGTAAAATAAATCACCTCCTAATTCGTAGCCCTTGGCGAGGCGTTTTCGGTCGTTTATTTTCCTTTCAAGGGCAACACCTTCTTCGGCGTACTGCATGGCCATTGCAGTATCACCAATGCGGGCATAAAATTCTGCGGTGCGATAAATATACCTGGCCATAAAAATTTTATTATCGGCTAGTCTGCCCATATTCACAGCGTTTTTAAACGTTTGTAAAATCATATATAGATTACCTTGTCTTAAGTACTGGCTCTCAAGTTGACTATTCACTTCGTCTATTTTATTCCACTGTTTAAGTTTTTTATATATGTCTATTGATTTATTATAATAAAGAATTGATTTTTCTGAATTGTAGTTTTTATTTTTATCATAGAAGTTATCTTCACCATAATATACACCAATAAAACTGTAAGCAGATGCCTCCTGAGCTAAAAGTTGATTTAAAACACTTGTATCGCTGGTGTTTTTCTTTAGTTGATCAATTAAATGGAGTGTACTTGTTGCGTATTTAAGATTATCGCTAATCTCGCAATATTCGCATAGCTTAATTAAAATAGAAACTTTCTTTAGCTCATTTTTTTCTGAGGCCAGTTTCAGGTTTAGGGAATCAACTTTGTCTTTTTGACCTGAAATTAATTTTGTCAGTAAAATAAAAAGCACTAAAACAAATTGTCTGGTCATTTTTGAAAATAATTTTACGAATGGTTTATTGTTCTTAGTGCCTTGCAACAAATGTTCCGGGAGCACGCCCCCCTTTTTTTTGTCAAGTCCAAGTTATGCATTTATCTGCCGGAGTACAAACATGAAGCCAGATTTCTGTATTAATTCGCACTGTTTTTCCCGGTAAAGTGCTTAGATAGTGGGCTTTATTTGTCAGAACAGTGGTCATAAGACCAAGTTAGCTTCTGGCATTGGTAAACAGATGTTTCGTTTGATATACCTGTTATTAATAAGGTATTATTCTTGAACTTTAGTTAAGAACAGCATCTACTCTTTAAAAATATCCTTCCTAATTAATTATTTCTCCTTTGTTGTTAGCCAATTTTTCGCGGAATTTCTGAATTTCTTCTGGACTTTGTCGAACCCAATCTTTGACTTCCCCAATAATTTTTAATGGAAATTCAGAGCGATAGGACCGGGAAGGGTTGCCAGGGAATTTTTTATCTGTAAGATTCGGGTCATTCTCATAATTTCCGGTCGGTTCAACAATGTACACACGTTCCCTGTCATCACCTTTTGCCAGTGCAGCTGCAAAGCCTGCTCCATTGACCAAAGCCGTAAAATAAATGTGGTTCATTTTAACATCAGATTTGTAGTTGGAATTTCCACCGGCTGTAAGCAGATCCCCAACCTGTAAATCCGTTTTTGTTCCATGATAAAAGGGACCCTTGTCCGGAGGGTTGTGTTTAAACGCATCTGCTAATTCAAAATTCTCTTTTGCTTTACCAGAGTCTTTTAAGTTTTCGTAACATGTGGCAATGTTCAGGTACAAGGATGGAAAAGCGCTCTTAGCAGCGTTATCATTTGTTTTTAACGCGTACTCCAGGGCAGTTTCAAGCCACTTTAATTTATCTGAAAAGGTTTTTTGTTGACGGGCTACATAATGCGCTGTAAGAAATTTTTCAAAGTCATTTGTCGCCTCATCCCAACCTTGCAGAAACAGTTTAAGAGCTTCTTCAGGTTTTCCCTTTTCTTCCATGTCCATTCCTTGAAGACAGAGTTTAACAACCGTATTGAAGGGGGAGAATTCCATTTCAAAGTTTATTTGGTCAGTTTATTATTCTATAATTGCGTGTTTACACATAAAACCGGCTTTGTAATACAAAACGCGTTTTATTATTAAGTTATTGGATTTAGTAATATGGCGCAACGGCTGCTCTTGTTAACTATAGCGGTTTTATTCATACTAAATACTCTGCCCAAATGTGAGTAAATTGTTGTCCGGGTCAAGTAATGCAAATTCTTTTTGTCCCCAGGGTTTGGTTTGTAAATGACCTGATGGATGGATGCTGTTAGTGTTTTCTGACATGGATTGATAAAGCGTTTCAATGTTATTCGTACGAATATA
>CAZMHW010000645.1:0-2417 GCA_964566105.1 uncultured Akkermansia sp. | reverse complement strand
CTACATTTAAATACAAGATCCAATTTGGCAGATCGTTGAAATTTTCTTTTAAATATTTATTTTTTACCCAGGTGTAAAACACGGGAAACTCAGTCACCGCCCTGCTCACCACAAAATGAAACTGCTGTTCAATTTCCTCCGCGCGTTTATGATAGGCTTTTACATTGGTTAAACCAAGTCCTGCCGCCACTTCGGTTACTACCTTTATTTTTTTTCCAATGCTGTCTACCAGTGTAAATTCTGTTTCAGGAAATAAAATGGCCAGCGGAATTCCCGGAAAGCCACCTCCCGTCCCAACATCCATCACCTGAGTGCCAGGTTTGAAGGACATAACTTTGGCTATACCCAGGGAATGTAATACATGGCGTTCGTATAACAGATCAATATCCTTGCGTGACACCACGTTGATCTGGTTGTTCCAAAAACTATACAGTTCAAACAACTTTTCAAACTGTGAAAGCTGCTGAGGGGAAAGGTCTTTAAAATATTTTTGAATGATCTCGGTCACAACCTATCTTCCTTCTCCGTGTTTAAACGCGTTATACAAGAGATCACGGGCCCTGAAGAGCTGGGCTTTAATGGTACCAATAGGCAGGTTCAAACGTTGTGAAATTTCTTCGTGGCTCAATTCCTGGAAATAAAACAACTCTATCATTTCCTTGTACTTGGGTTTGAGATTGTCCACCAACACCCGCACGTTTTCGATCTTCTGTTTTTTAATAAAACTTTCTTCCGGGTCGAGTGTAGCCGATTTAATGTTAGAGGAATAATCCGTTCCTTCTGAATTTTCAGAACGGTTATCAAGTGACACGGAGAATTTTTGTTTTTTTCTTCTTAAAAAATCAATGGCATTGTTACTGGCGATTTTAAACAACCAGGTACTAAAAGCAAAATCCGGACTGTATTGATCGAGTTTTTTAAATGCTCTGCCAAAGGCTTCAATGGTTAAATCTTCCGCATCGTCCTTATTATTGCACATCTTCATCATCATAAAGAACACACTCTCTTTATAGCGGTGCAAAAGCTCTGCATACGCTTTTTGATCGTCGCTTTCCACAGCCAGTTTCACCAGTTTATAGTCATAAACGGCTTTGGTCGTGAGGCGTTGTTCTTTATCGTCTAGTTCGTCCACTTGTTTGGTTTATAGAACAATTTGCTTATATGAAAGATAGGATAAATAAATAAAAGTAACAACTCGTAAAAGACACTGCCTGTTAACAAATCCTTCTCATTCAGCTTTTTAGCAGCCTTGTTAAGAACCAGCAATTGCACGATCATCTTTACTACCAGCAGAATCGGGATCAATAAAAGTGTACTCACCGAAAAGAATAATGGAATAAGTGACAGGTAAAAAAAGTACTGTGAAAAATAGTTAAATGCAATTTTGGATTTAGAACCTCCGGTATAAAGTGGCGCGGTGGTTAAGTGACGCGTCTTTTGGATATTCCATTGACGGAATGTTTTTTCGGGTTTTGAATACGTAACCGCGTCTTTGTTCAGGCAAATTTCCGTGTTGTTGGCATCGGCTGCCTGATTTACAAATAAATCGTCGTCACCCGAATGAATATGATAATGTTTTGAAAAACCCTTTTCCTTAAAAAACAATTCTTTTGTGTAAGCCAGATTCCGCCCTACGCCCATGTAAGGTTTCTTTTTAATAGCGGCAGATAAATATTGTACAGCAATGATAAAGGCATCGTAACGAATGAGTTTGTTTAAAAAGCCTTTTTGTTTTTCGTAAGCACCGTATCCCAGCACAATTTCGCGTTCCGCAGAAAAACCCGCCGCCATTTCCTTCAACCACTGGTCAGAGGCTGGATAACAGTCCGCGTCGGTAAACAACAAGTGATTGTGCTTTGCCGCTTTAATACCTACGAGCATGGCGAATTTTTTTCCATGCTTGTAATACGGGTCTTCTTTGATATTGGCTTTGCGCAGGTTAGGAAAAATTTTGGCAAACTCATCGATCACATTTTCAGTATTATCGTAACTGCAATCGTTTACCACAATTACTTCAAACTCGGGATATTCCTGGGTTAATATTTTAGGGAGAAACTCGGTCAGATTCTCATCCTCATTTTTAGCGCAAATGATGATAGAAACAGGTTCTGAATTTTGGGCAGAACCAAAACGCACTGTTTTAAACAAAGAAACAGGTAAATAACCAATAATATAATTAATAATAAGGGCCATGAAACCCAGGGCAGCCAGAATACTTGTTATTTCTGGGAGTCCGGCTTCATTAAAGTCAGGAAAAAGCATACCAGCAAAGGTATCACTCGCCCAACCAACAAATTAGGATATCTTTGCATTTATTAAACAAAATAATTAACAATGCAAACCACACCAAAAGCCGTGATCTTTGACATGGACGGCGTACTGATTGAAAGTGAGCATTTGTGGCGCAGGGCCATGAT
>CAZMHW010000644.1:0-2422 GCA_964566105.1 uncultured Akkermansia sp. | reverse complement strand
AAATGCGGAACAGTCAGCACTGAAAATGGATTTTGTGATTTTACAGCAGAAAAAAGAAGCTGAGCGCAGGATCATCGAAGCGGAAGGAATCAAAAAAGCGCAGGATATAATCAATTCCTCGCTCAGTGATAAACTGATTCAATACAATTCCATTGAAATGATGCGAAGTCTTTCCAATTCACCGAACGCCAAAGTGATAATTATGGATGGTAAATCGACGATCATTAATGCCATTGACAGCAAATAAATGACCAGTACTAAAATCTAATAAAAATCTAATGTTCTGGATGAAACCAAAAGTAATGAATCGGCTAAATTCGCATCCTTTCGTAAAACAAGAAACGCTGCAAAAAAACACAACACCTTTAAACATTTGGCCTATAAACAAACGCCACTAATTAAACAGAAATGAAAACCACTGCCCACAGCATTTTACTCATCCTTAGCTTTTTCATTCGATTAGCCTCTCCTGGACAAACCACGCAGTCGCTTACACACGAGGCCGGTGAAGATTTTTTTTTAAAAAACAACCTGATGTTACTTGCCCAGCAATACAACATCAGCGCCAAACAAGCATTGATCATTCAGGCAAAGGCTTATCCCAACCCGGTTTTTAACGCGGACATCAACGTGTATGACCCTCAGCATAAACAGGCATTTCACGTGGATTCCAGCGGACAAAAATCCTTCCAGGTACAACAACTTATTTTGTTAGGAGGCAAACGAAAGACAGAAGTAGAGATTGCCAAACAAAATAAAATTCTGGCGGAAGCTGAATTTTCGGACCTGTTGAGAAGTTTAAAAGCGGAATTGAGCACCCATTTTTACAACATTAGCAGTCAGAAAACAGTCATTGAAAATTTTCAAAAACAGTTGGCGATTCTGGATACCATTATCACAGCCTATAAAGTTCAGACAGACAAAGGAAATCTGCCACTGAAAGATCTAATCCGTCTCAAATCTGTTTACATCAAGATAAACAGCAATAAGTCCGAAATGGCCGCACAGTACAGTGAGGATCAAAAGCAAATAAAACTACTGTTACAAAGCAACAGTGATGTGATACCCATCATCAGCGACGAAGCCTATGTAAAATATACCAGCTTAAAACCGTTGAGCGATCTGCAGAATACGGCACTCAGCAACAGACCAGATCTTAAAATAGCGGATGAAAGTGCCCTCATAGCAGCTCTGGCCCTTAAACGCGAGAAAAAACAAGTGATTCCGGATATCGCGCTAAACGGAAGTTACGATCAGCGCGGCGGCGCTTTCAGAAACCAGATCAATGCCGGAATCACTCTGCCTATTCCAATACTGAACACCAACCGCGGGAATATTAAAGCGGCGGAATTCGACAAAAAAGCGATGGATCTGTATTTACAGGAGAAAAAACTCGAGGTTGAACTGGACATACAACAAGCCTGGGAAAATATGCAAAGAAGCATCAGTGAGTACAGCAAGGTAAAAGAATATTACAACGAAGAATTTTTAAGTGTAAACAAAGGCATCAACGAAAACTTTCACAGAAGAAATATTTCCATCCTTGAATTCGTTGACTTTGTTGAAGCCTACAACGAATCCCTGGCCGATTTCGAACGCATCAAAAAACAACTGGCCCAATCTGCCTCACAAATTAATTACGTAACTGCTACTAAAATATACTAAATCCACACATGAAAAATTTATTTTATACGACATTAAGCTGCCTGATATTATTAGGATTTAATGCCTGCAAACAAAAACCAAACGAAGAAGAAGCCAAAGGTTTTGAACTGACCGATACCATGATGAAACGCTGTGAATTTACCAAGGTAAGAATGCAGGACGTAAAAAGTCAGTTAAAATTGTTCGGAAAAGTGGAAGCCGATAACAATAAAATGGCCCACGTTTACCCGATAACCGGTGGAATTGTAGCCAACATCAATGTTGAACTGGGTGATCACGTCACCGAAGGGCAACTTCTGGCCATAGTGCGCAGCAGTGAAGTGGCCGATTTTCAGAGACAGTTGCTGGACGCACGATCAGATGTGGCCCTGGCTGAAAAAAATCTTCAGGTAGCACGCGATCTCTTTGCAGGCAAGTTAAACTCCGAAAAAGATGTGCTTGCTTCGGAAAAAGAACTTGAAAAAGCAAAAGCCGAATTAAACCGTATCACCGAAGTGTATTCCATTTACCATTTAAAACAAGGTTCGGAATACAGGATTACCGCCCCCATCAGTGGATTTATCATCAGTAAAGACATCACTCAGAACGAAGAACTACGAAGTGACCGTGTGGAAGAAGTATTTACCATTGCGCAAATTAACGATGTGTGGGTACTGGCCAACGTAAACGAATCTAACATTTCTAAAGTAGCGCTTAATTACGAAGCAGACGTACAAACCTTAAGTTACCCGGATAAAATTTTTAAGGGCAAAGTATA
>CAZMHW010000643.1:0-2428 GCA_964566105.1 uncultured Akkermansia sp. | reverse complement strand
TTGTCGGGGCGTTTGGCAAAGGTGGCCGATAGAAAAACAACACCTCTGGTATGTCCTACCACTCCCTGCATAAATTCTCCAGTATTACTTGAACCGCTTGAATTGTGCGATTCATCCATGATGAATAAATTGTCCTTGGATATGTGCCTTAGAAAAGAGGGCTTTGTTGGTTTTTTTATTGGGGAGTTAAACTGTGAATAAGTCACTGCTAAAAAATAATACCATGCCGGAATTTCCTGGCTTTCAAAAACGGCTTCCTGCTCAGTTGGTGGGAGTGCCTGATAAATAATATTTCCTTCGTCGTCTTTAATATCTGATTTAGCTTCTTTACCATTTACGATAAAGGGTTTTAGATGAGCAGAACCAATAGCCGAAAGGTCACGGTATAAACTGGAAAACAAACTTGCTTTTTCGGTGATGAAAATAGGCTTCATGCCTTGCAGAACTCCGTAACGAATCATTGCTGCGGCAATACGGCCTTTACCAATACCTGTTTGATCTCCTATGATTGTTCCCTGACCTCGCCCTTCAATATTATAAATGGCCATTGCAACGGCATCTATTTGTTCAGCGGATAAGGCTTTACAAAGGGCTGTGTGGGAAGAATAGCCCAAGCGGTGTCTAACAAAATTATCTACATCACCACCAACTTCCGTTTTGATTCTTTCTAACGCTGAATGCGTTTCAAAACTCATAGAATCGGGAACCTGAGTGTTAAGCACCACGCAAGCCTGTGAAGCAGGGGTATATGGAGTTCCGAGGTCTGAATCTGTATTGTTAAAGAGCGAGAGCAAATCAGATGCTTCATTCTCAAGTGATTTTAAGTCCATTGTGTGATTAGTATTGCTTTGAGTTATGTTGCTATTGCTCACGGATTCCATTATCCGTTCATAGAGCGCATCGAATGATTTGACAACAATATCCCTTTCGGAATTTTTTATTGGGGAGGCTCCTTCGGGTTTTGCTTTTCTCCCATCAATTAAGATTAAACGTACCGGAAAGGATGTACCCTGACGGGAGTATAATTTATGTCCGTCGATTTGAATTACATCCAGAACGTTATAATGACGGTAGAGGTAGTTAAAGAATATCCGGTTTTTTCCTGCCTGAATACGGCCTAGTGCATCCCAACGGGTATGACTTCCAATGATAATGGCCGCCTTTCCCCTGTCTTTCATTGCATCTAAACCTCTCAGGCTCATCAGATGGTCTAGGTCGCTTATGGGAAATGTATTGTATTCAATCGGATCATTTAACCGTCCAAACGGTGGGTTGGTTAGAATGGCATCGAATTTTGAACCGACAAGCTCAAAGGGTTTTGTGCCATCCTGTTTCGTTACCATAAGAAAACCTTGGGCGGTTAAATTTCTATTTCTTATATAATCAATTTCGTTAACGATAATGTTCCGTGTGTTTCCGGCAATGGTAAGCAGGCCATTACCTGCACTTGGTTCAAAGGCGCAATAGTCAGATTTGTATTCTATTGGCAGGCCGCAAAATACACCCATCAGATAGCCAATAGGGGCAGGGGTAGAATATTGTTGTAGTAACATACTCTGACTGGTACGGTGTGAGAGTGTTGCCTGATCGTGATAGAGCTTTACGATACGTTCAAACTTTTCGCTGATGCTTCCTGTTCCTAATGCGATTTCTCTACCGATGTTAACTATGGCAAGTTCGGTGAGTTCTTTTATTTCAGTTTTGTCATTAATCTGGAGAGAACGGGCTAAATTTTCAATACTTCTTTTGTTGTGCTGATAACCCATGCGCAAATCTTTTTCTACAAAACCTACAAACTCACCTAAGTTTTTTGGCAGGACGCTACTCTGAGGCGCACCAAGTAATTCATTATCTAAAAACGAAAAATGCCCTTTTCGTGTGATAATGAGATGCTCTACCACATTAATACCCATAAGACTTGCAGCATCACTCAGTGCTTTAGTAATGGTTTTATCCTGAATGCTTGGTGTGGTACTTCCGCTTGGGTGATTATGTGCGACGATAATATTAACGGCTAAACATTTTAAAGCCACTCCCAGAACAATGCGAGTATCTATTACTGTTCCGGCAATACCACCCATCGAGTGCCTGTAATAACCAATAATGGTCATGGCCTGGGTAAGATAGAGGACTAAAAAATACTCCTGCAACTCAATTTCCCCGTCGTTAAATGTGCTTCTTAAAAAATCAGTAACATCAGTTGAAGTAGTTATCCGGCCACTGAATTTTTTTTGAGTAGTGCGGTGATAACTTACTTTGATTTCAGGTACTTTGATTACAGGAGTATTCACTCCACATAAAACAACTTCTTCTATTTTTTTATTCTTAGCCATTACCAATCAGTTTTAGACGTAATTGAGTATTTCGCGGTCAACCCAGCTATTATCAAAGTTTTTGTTGCCATCAGCCCAGGTGTATACATCTACAT
>CAZMHW010000642.1:0-2443 GCA_964566105.1 uncultured Akkermansia sp. | reverse complement strand
GTATGATTGAGAATATTTCGGCAAAAGATCTGATAGTAAAAATTCTAAAATGGCGAAAAACATTTTTGTGGATTACCCTGGCAAGTGCATTGGTTTCTGGCGTAATTGCTTTCCTGATGCCGAAACAATACAAGTCCACCGCTATTCTTTTTCCGGCGCGTCAGTTTTCTGTGTCAAAACTGGTTATTGAGGCAAATGCGGGTAACCAGGAAGACTATATGATGTTTGGGGATGCAGATGACTGCGAAATACTCATGCAACTCCTTCAAAACGACGCCTTAAAATTGAAAGTGGCAGACGCCTTTAATTTATGGGATCGCTGGAAAATAAAGGACACGATTTTTGCGCTCCATTATTTAAAACAAAAATGGGACGATCAGGTGGTCATTAAAAGAACGGAATACAACAGTGTAAAAGTAGAGGTCTACGACTACACTGCAGATAGTGCTGCGTTTGTGGCGAACGGTATCTCGGACTACGTGGATTCTGTGCGTTTTGATATGAATAGAAAACTCACAGGCGGTGTTTTAAAAATAGTAAAAGCCGAATTTGACAGCAAGGTTTCCCGCATGAAAATATTGGAAGATAGTTTAGATGCGTTAAGACAATTGGGCGTGTTGCATTACAAAGAACAGGTAAAAGCGTATTCTAAAAGCTACGCGCATGCTATAGAAAAAAATGACCTTGCCGCCATGAAACGTCTGGAAGCAAAATTAGATACCTTAAAAAAATACGGTGGGGCCCACCAGAATCTTAAGGACAATCTTGAAAGATACGCCGCGAAGTATCCCGACATTAAAATGAAATACGATGAGGCCCTGGTTAACTATAATTCTATCATTCCGATAAAATTTGTAGTGGAGAAAGCTAAATCTGACGAATTTAAGGCCAGACCAAAACGTATTATCATTATTTTAATTGGTGTGGTTGCCGCCAATATGCTTGGCCTGTTCTATCTGTTATTCAGAGAACGGTTTAATAAAGAAGAGGCATAAACGTGGGATTCAATCCATGATTAAGTTTTTAAAAATAAGGCATTGACCAAATACCTGAAAGCATATTTGTTCCCCCTAGTAATGCTTGCCTACATATTGGGGAATGCTTACATCATGGTCTATAAAAGGGGCTATTTTTATCCCTACAACTTACTCCCGGTTGCATTATTTATTGTTTATACCGCTATTTTTCATTTACAGAACCTTGTTTATTTTTTAGCTTTTTTTACACCGTTAGCGGTTTCCCTTAAAGAACTGGGGCTCACCGAAGGACCTGATCTCAGTTTGCCAACCGAACCTGTCATGTTCGGAATTATGCTGGTGTACATTTTAAACCACTTTCAGAAAACAGTTACCGATAAAAAGTTCCTGAATCACCCTCTTACCTTGCTGATTGCTTTTCAGTTGCTGTGGATGTTCGTAACCGCTTGTACCAGCACAGATTTGATTATTTCTTTTAAATACCTGGTATCGAGACTTTGGTTTATTTTTAGCTGTTATATTATTATTCCCCATCTCTTCCAGAACAAAAAAAACATCATCAACTTTGTCCTCGCTTATTCAGTAGCTTTGGCAATTGTGGTGTGTTATACTACCATTTCTCACGCACGTTTTAATTTTGACGAAAAAATAGCGGATTGGATCGTTTCTCCTTTTTATAACGATCACACGGCATACGGAGCGGCATTGGCCATGTTTATTCCCGTTATGGTTTCTTTTTGGTTTCTAAAATCGATCTCACGAAATATAAAAATTCTTTCCATTGTTTTGTTCTGTATGTTTATGCTGGCAATTGTGTTGTCATTTGCCCGTGCCGGATGGGGAAGTCTGGCTGTAGCCCTGGCCATTTTACTTACCCTCTGGTTAAAGATTAAATTCAGAACGTTGTTTATTACCTTTTTTACATTGATTGGCTTGTTCCTGGCTTTTCAAACAGAGATCATTATGATTCTGAATAAAAACGATCAGGATGCAAAAGGTGGTTTCGCTAATAACATTGAATCGATGTTGAATATTTCAACAGAAGCCTCCAATCTGGAACGTCTTAATCGCTGGAGTTGCGCTATTCGTATGTGGCAGGATAAACCTGTTTTTGGCTGGGGCCCCGGAACGTATATGTTTAAATACGCTCCTTATCAGTTAAGCCGGGATCTTACAATTATCAGTACCAATTTTGGAACAGTGGGTAATGCACACAGCGAATACCTCGGACCACTTTCAGAGCAGGGAATACTTGGCTTGTTAGTGGTAATAGTTCTCTTGTTTTACGTTACTTCACTGGGTTATAAGCTTGTCTATTCTTTAGAGGACAAAGATGACCGTATTTTATGTACCGGCATTTTTCTGGGAATCATGACCTATTTTGTTCACGGTTTTATTAATAACTTCCTGGATACGGATAAATTGTCACTTCCTTTCTGGGCCTTTCTGGCTGCTTTGGTGTGTTT
>CAZMHW010000641.1:0-2454 GCA_964566105.1 uncultured Akkermansia sp. | reverse complement strand
CATGTCATCTGCCACATCGGGTGAAACTCACTATATCGAAAATGGAGGCGTGACAAGCAACACGTTTACTACGGTAGATATTTCTGCGAATCTTTTTTCGGGTAACACAAATAGTGCCAGTACCAGTGGGGCGTTTTATGGAATCTACAATAACACCGCGTCTACTTCGAGTCTGGTAGTTGCTCAAAATACTTTTACAAATAACTTCCTGGTTTCGACAAGCGGACCTTCGCATTTTATTAATAATAGGGGAGTGGGAGGGACTGTTCTTTCTGCGACGGAAATCAACAATAATATTTTTTTAGGAAATACCCATACGGTTGGATCGACCGGTTCTGTTTTTGGAATATTGAATTCAGGTGTTGCCACTACTACCTGCAATACCTTAAGTATTAAAACAAATACTTTTACAAATCACCTGGTGTTAGCCGCCACTGCTCAGGTTATTTTAATCAACAATACTTGTCCTGCCACAAATTCTATGGAGATTAACGGAAATCAGTTCTCTAACATTACCAACACACTCACAACCACAGGAAACTTTTTTGTAATTAATAACGGAGGAGCTTCTCCACTTGGAAATCTGACAATAAATAATAATCTGTTTTCGAATCTGGTTTCATCGGCTACAACGGGAAATCGTTTTGGAATCTATAACAATGGTGGAATTGTGAACACGACTTCCATAATGGGAAATCTAATTACAGCTTGTGCGCACAGCATTACTTCATCCGGCTCGTATTATGGTATTTACAATAACAGTGCTTCGTCAGGTTTAAATCTGAACATAAGTAACAACACTTTCAGTAATAACGTTTCAAGTTCTCTCAATGGAAACACGTATTTATTATTCAATTCAGGTGCGGTTACGTCTACACTCAGCAATGTTACCTTTAGCAATAATTTTGTTAACAATTATACGACCACAGCCACAAGTGGTTCCTTTTTCGGACTTAACAATTCGGGATTTACTTCTTCCAATTTAAGTATTGCAACCAATACTTTTTTGAACATTGTGTCGAACGCGACAGGAAGTGGTCAGCAACTGATTTTTAATTCTGGCAAGGTTACCAATACAATTTCTATCACTGATAATTTGATAAGCAATTACACCAACTCCTTAAATATTAATGGTACTTTTTGTGCTATCCTGAACAGTGTAAATTATGCAAGCGGTAATTTTCCAGCGGCATTGACGGTAACGAATAATTCATTTTTGAACAGTTTCCTGAGTTCCAACAACGCCGTTATATATTATCTGAATAACAACGGCGCAGTTACAAATACGATTACAAATTGTTTAATTTCGGGTAACCAGTTCTCTTCTCATTCCAACACCATTACGGGTAATACAAGTTTCTTTGGGATTTACAATTCGGCTATATCTTTTGGCAATTTAAGTGTAACAAACAACACTCTCAGCAACATCGTTGCCAGTACGACCCTTGCAACCAGATACGCCATCTTTAACGGAGGCCTTATCGTAAGTGCAGCAAATTTCGCAAACAATCTTATTTCCAATTTTACCAGCACGCTTAATACGTCTGGTTCTTATTATGGTATTAATAATGGTGGTAATTCGCAGGGAGATGTAAATTTTAGTAACAATACTTTTTTAAATCACATTCTTCTTTCAACTACCGGATCAGCTTACCTGTTGTATAATTCAGGTATAGTCACTAATTCGATCGGTATTAGCAACAATACGGCGAATACCATTACTCATCTTGTGAGTGGAGCAGGGGGGGGATTTGTGGGGGTTTATAATAACGCCGGCACTTCTAATTTTTTGACTGTAGCGACAAATACTTTCTCAAATCTGACACTCTCTTCAACAAACGGGACCGGACAGTTTATTTATAACAACCGGGTTCCGGCAACGGCAACTATTAGTGCTATTACGGTTACCAATAATTTATTAACCGGATGTACCTTTTCAGCGACTACAGGTTCATTTCTGGGAATCTATAATAACAATACAACTTTCACTAACATGAGTGTGGGGAGCAACTCTTTTGTTAATGTTGTTGCCACCACGTCAACAGCCAATCGCTACTTTGTTTACAATACCGGTCCTGGTATTTCCTCCTTGAATGTATCCGATAATTTATTTTCCGCCTTTACGAGCACTTTAAATACCACCGGTTCGTTTTATGGGGTCAATAATGGTGGAACAATGCTCGGAGATTTGAATTTCAGTAATAATACTTTTTTAAATCACCAGTTAGTGGCAACAACAGGTTCTGTATTTCCTCTTTATAATTCCGGAATAACAAATAATTCAATCACCATTTCGGGCAACCAGGTTACAGCTTTATCACATACGGCTACGACGTCTGGTGGTTTTGTAGGTGTGTATAACAACGCGGGTTCTTCAGCTAACTTAAATGTGTCTGCAAATACCTTTACAAATCTAAACCTCTACACAGCCACAGGAGCCCTGCATTTTATATA
>CAZMHW010000640.1:0-2454 GCA_964566105.1 uncultured Akkermansia sp. | reverse complement strand
AACCCGGACCTCGGAACCATCTTTAAATATCAATACATCACAACTGTCACTCTCATTCGACTGACGCACGGACTTTTTTACAAGATCCGTCACAAACTCAGAATTATCAGCCGAAGCGCTTAATAGTTCCTTCGGTTCTCCCGTCGCGACAGACACTGCAGTTATTGTTTTTTGATCTGATTTCGTTTTTGAGCTCAGTTTTTCTGTGCCAGACTGCTGTCTGTTTTTGGAATGCCAATCCACATAATACCCGGTTTGGTATTTTCGTTTTTGCACGCTGCAGGAAACCAGTAACAGAAAAGAAAGGAAAAGAGCTATATTTTTCATTAGTAGTGGTAGTATTATTACAATTCGTTTAGAAGGTAAATCCAATATTAAAACCGGACCAGAAGTAAAGGCTAAGCTTATTGCTATTGTCAGATACCGGAAGATTGGTATTTGGATGTATTATCTGACTGCTTAAAACATCATTCCTGAATCCTAAGGATCCAAAAATGTTAAATACCAATCTGGACCTTGTCCGCATAACTATACCGTTGGTCACACTTATACAGTAGCGGCTAAGTATACTGTTTTTGTTGATGGTGGTATATTGATACTGATAACCTGGTCCTACGTAATTGTTAAAATTATAAGTCTGAGTAACGTCATACTGCATATAGCGTACCACCGGCCCAACGTAATAATTAACCGACTTACGGAGTGAAGGATAATAGTTAAGTCCAACACCCACTTCAAAAAGTTTACGATCCAGCACGGTTCTGGGATTTCCATTGTTATAATAAACGGATTGAGTGAGGGCTGGTGCATCTATACCTATGCCCAGGGGGATAATTAAGCTAAAATTATTTTTTAAAAAATCCCTCTGATAAATCATTCCCAACTCCATATTCACGAGACTCAAAAAATTAAGGGAAATACTTTCATTGTTTTTGAAATAAAGAAGTGAATCGGCCCTGCTCATAACGGAAACGTAATCCCGGCGAAATTCTGCACCCGGAACCACTTCATTTGCCGGGCGCTGACTGCTTATTACTTCGTGCTTCCCGTTCTCTAAAATAATGAGAATGACCTGGCTTTTACTTTCTACGTAAGTAGGACCGTTAAGATTGCTAAATAATTTGTATTTTATTTCGTCCGGCGAAATCTCCGTTATTTTTACAAGTAATTTACTATTATCCCTTTTGAAAAGTTGATCCTGAGCATTCATCAGACTAAAGGTTCCGGCTAGTAGCAGGAGTATGCAAAAATGTTTTATCATGATAGGTGTATGGGCAAAGTAAAGATATTAAAAATACTGATTAAACGTACACTCTTTGACATTATTATGTGCCTCGCATAATGGTTAAAAATAAAGCGTAAATAAATAAATTTGTTCCTTCTTATTCTCTAATTTTAGACTCTTATGAAACGGTTTTTAAATTATTTTCTCCAGGGTTTAATCCTCTTTATACCCCTTATCATTACAGGCTTTATCTTATTGAGGCTGTTTGATTTTTTCGCCGGGATGTTTTCCTTTGTCGGGTTCAGTAATTATCCGGTACTTAACGCGTTTCTTGGTTTACTCGGAACCGTAGGGTTTGTCTTTTTTCTGGGCATATTGGCCTCCACTTACATTTTTAAACAGTTTTTCAGTTTTGTGGAAGATAAACTGGAGCACGTGCCTTTTATCCGCCACATTTATTCGCCGGTGAAGGATTTTACCAATGCCTTTGTAGGAAATAAAAAGAAATTCAATAAACCCGTGTTGGTATTGACCAATCCTGTTGCAGAGATAGAAGAAATAGGCTTTATTACACAGGAAGATCTGAAAGATTTTAATATCAAGGACAAGGTGGCGGTGTATTTGCCTTTTTCTTATTCCTTATCCGGAAAGGTTATAATTGTGCCTGCAAAAAACATTAAACGCCTGGAAGCAGACGCCGCTGATGCCATGAAGTTTGTGGTGAGCGGTGGTGTAACCGATGTGGATTGATTTTTTTCCGCTCGTGTAAAAGTTAATGGGACTGGCGACTTTTTTTTACTTTTGACTAATATTTTTTAAAAAATGGCAGAAATACTCAGGATCAACGGCGTTTCGAAGCGATACAGTAACCACATCGCTTTAAACAACGTTTCTATCAGCGTTCCCGAAAAATCGGTTTTTGGTTTATTAGGGCCGAACGGCGCTGGTAAAACCTCACTTATACGTATTATCAACCAGATTACGGGGCCGGACAGTGGCGAAATTATTTTTAAAGGTGAAAAACTGCAGCCGAAACATGTGGAGCAGATAGGATATTTGCCCGAGGAGAGGGGCTTGTATAAAAAGATGACCGTGGGCGATCAGGTGCTTTATCTGGCAAGATTAAAAGGACTTAGCAAGTGGGATGCAAAAAAACGCCTGAAAGTCTGGTTTGAGAAATTTGAAATGCAGAGCTGGTGGAATAAGAAAATTGAGGAGTTGAGTAAAGG
>CAZMHW010000639.1:0-2455 GCA_964566105.1 uncultured Akkermansia sp. | reverse complement strand
CGGTTTAGTGGGTGTATTCAGAAACAGCAGGCGTTTTATAAAAGGCCCCACGGAAACCAATTACTGGTTAAAAAAGCACATTGGCAATATGTTGGGAAGTTATATTGGCGCTATCACAGCCTTTTTGGTGAATCAGTCTGAACACATTCCGGTAAATCCATTGCTGTTGTGGCTGGGGCCAACGGTTATTATTTTACCCATTATTTTTATGGAATTAAAAAAGGTGAAGTCAAAGCCGCTTACGCGAATATAATTCGGGTTTCTTATTTAGGCTTGTGTTTCTCAGCCTCAGTGATTTAGCATTTCTAATTTAAAATTTCTCATTTAATATTCCCCCCTTAAGGGGTTTGTTTTGTTAAATAAAACAGCTATTTTAGCCACCTAACTAATAAATATTATGGAACAAACTATTGAACAAAAAGGCCATCCGAAAGGACTTTGGGTATTATTTGGCACGGAAATGTGGGAAAGGTTTAACTTTTATGGAATGCGCGCCATTCTTACATTATTCTTGGTTAATTCACTTATGATGAAGGAAGAAACAGCTTCTTTAATTTATGGTGGTTTTCTAGGACTCTGTTATTTAACACCTATGTTGGGCGGGTTTGTGGCAGACAGATTTTTTGGAAACAGGAATTGTATTTTGCTGGGTGGACTAATGATGGCAGTTGGACAGTTGTTTTTATTTGCCAGTGCAAGCATTTTTGGCTCAAATATAGGTCTTGCGAATACGTTAATGTGGGTTGCTTTAGGAATAATTGTTTTTGGTAATGGATTCTTTAAACCAAATATTTCGAGCATGGTGGGTAGTTTGTATCCAAAACAAGAAAAAAGTAAACTGGATACCGCATTTACTATTTTCTACATGGGAATCAACCTTGGTGCTTTTTTAGGACAACTCATCTGTCCAATAATTGGTGATGTTAAAGATAGCGCAGGTATCAGAGATATCCATGCTTTCAAATGGGGTTTCCTCGCAGCTTCTATCGCAATGCTCATTGGAACAGCAATTTTTTATATGTTAAAGGATAAATATGTAGTGAGTCCTGAGGGACGCCCTTTAGGCGGATTGCCATCCAAAAACGAAGCTTCGGATTTTGAAGAGGGAGAATCTCAGAAAGCTGTTTTCTCGCAAAAGTCTCTTATGCTAGCTGGTCTTGCGTTTTTGATTTTGGGAAGCATTATTCATTTTGTATTTGGGCAAAATTGGATTTACACGTTGATTTACTCGAGCGGTATTACACTTGCAGGTCTAATTATATCCGATTCATCTTTAACTAAAGTAGAGCGAGATAGAATCATAGTTATCTACATAGTAGGTTTTTTTGTAATTTTCTTTTGGGCTGCATTTGAACAAGCGGGATCATCACTGACCTTTATCGCAGATAATCAAACAGACAGAAACTTTTTTGGATGGAACATGCCGCCGTCGATGGTTCAAATTTTCAACGGATTATTTGTTGTGGCATTTGCCGTACCATTCAGTATGCTCTGGGATTATTTAAGGAGTAAAGGTAAAGAACCTATTTCTCCAATGAAACAAGCATTTGGTTTAGGGTTAATTGCGGTAAGTTATTTTATTATTGCACACAATGTGAAAGACCTTGGCAATAATGGTATGTTGGCAATTAAGTGGTTGATTTTGCTTTATCTTATTCAGACTTGCGCAGAGTTATGTCTGTCTCCTATTGGGTTGTCGCTTGTTGGAAAATTATCTCCTAAACGTTTTTCGTCGTTGTTGTATGGTGTTTTCTTTTTATCGAATGCCTCTGGTTACGCTTTAGCAGGAACACTGGGATCTATTCTTCCTTCAACGGGAGATAAATTTAATAAAGCAAATGAATTGGGAATTGATTTACAAGCTGTTCTCGATAAAACAGTTACACCAACTGCCGAGCAGTTAAAATTGTTGGCAGAGAATCATATTAGTGACCACAACCCTGTTTTTGCAGGATTCGAAATCCATAACCTTTTTGAGTTTTTTATGGTGTTTGTTGTACTTACAGGTCTGGCCGCAGTGATTTTATTTGCCATTACGCCCATCCTAAAGAGGATGATGCACGGCGTAAAATAATTAATTCTCCCTTATTTACCCCTGACAGCTCTACGACTTTATGTCTATGACTATGTCAGGGGTATTTAATTTAAACAACCGCTTTACATGACAAATTTAAGCCTCGAGAAAATTCAAAATTTTAAGGGTAAGTATCCTAAACAACTCTGGTACCTTTTCTTTAGTGAAATGTGGGAACGTTTCAGTTTCTATGGTATGCGCGGAATGTTGGTGGTGTTTATGGTGAGCCAGTTAAACATGGACGACGTGGTGGCAAACCTGCAATATGGGGCCACACAGGCTTTTGTGTATGCTTTTACATTTGTTGGGGGTTTGTTTGCTGATAAAATTCTGGGTTACCGCCGTTCTTTATTTTGGGGTGGACTCCTGATGATTGTGGGC
>CAZMHW010000638.1:0-2460 GCA_964566105.1 uncultured Akkermansia sp. | reverse complement strand
ACTTCACACGGTAGTGATGAAGAAGTTGAGTTATACCACGGATATCCTCATCACCAGATTCCCAGTCAATTTCTTTCTCCCAGCTTACATAAGGTTCCTGAAGGTTATTATCTCCTGTGTAAACAGGCCAGTTAGCCAAGAAATCTTCCTGAGTGATCCCAAAATCCTCTTCCTGCCCACCTGCGATCAATAAACGACGCGCAATAGAGTCGCGAACCCAGTAAACAAACTGACGGTACTCGTTATTTGAAATTTCAGAATCGTCAATATAAAAGGCCTGAACAGAAACAACCTTAGATTTGGTTGTATGTGCCATTGGAGCTTCCTCGTCATCAGGACCCATGTGGTAACTTCCCATTGGAATGAAAAGCGTTCCAAACGGATCGGGCTGATACCATTTTTCGCGGCCAACCACACCGACTAATTCGCCGGTACGTTTGTTGCAACCTGCAACAACAGCTACGAATGAAGCTAATATCAAGATTTTTTTCATATTACTTGTTTTTGTTTATAACCGCAACTTTAACTAAGGTTACACTGTTGCTTTTTTGTAAAGTTATTAACATTAATTGTTAGTTGTAAGTGGTTTAAACGAGATTTTCAGTTAAAGGTTACAAATTATCTTAGTCCAAAAAGCGGTCATTAATATAAACTGTAGTCTTTTTAACTTTTGGAGTATAACATACACCTAAAATAAACTCTACCGAACCTGTGGAATAGGTTTTGAGTTTAGGAGTTGTAAAGTCGTACGACAGACCAACTTTATAACCAATAGAATTTCCTGAACCTGCTTTACCCTGGAAACCAGCCAAAACTGCAGCGGCGTCGTCTACGCGGTAAGTACCGCCTATCCAAACCATGTCGCTCCAAAGGAAGGTTAAATTGGCATCCAGTGAAGAAGAGGCTAAATCGTTTTTATACATCACATTTGGGGTAATTTTACTCCATTTGTTAAGTTGCATGGTATAACCTGCCATTAAGTAGTAGTGAGCTTTCACTTTAAAACCCAGATTTCCGGATTTAATTTCTTGAGAAGGAAGGTGGGTAGAAGAAAGTCCTACATAAAATTTACCTGGTACCTGGTAAAAAGCACCAAAACCAACGTCATAAGTAGCCTTGTTTAAAGAAGGGTTATTGTAACGAGGATCTCCACTTGGCGTTGTACCGCCAGATCCCGGAATCCGTGGATCATCTTTTAAAGGCTCCGGAACGATCCAGGTAGAACTGATACTTTTCTGAATAACACCCAAATCTATACCGATACCTAAAGTACCTGCACCTATTTTTTTGTTAAAAGAACCCGCCAGTCTAATAAAATTAGTCGTCATCGGACCAATTTTATCACTTATTACGTTGATACCAACGCCAAGAGGCAATGTTTTTAAACGCATGTCGGCTGCCAAAGCGAAAGAATTGGGAGCACCTTCAAAACCAAGCCATTGCTTACGGTACTGCAGAACGCCACAAATACCACCAGAAGTACCGGCATAACCAGCATTGTAGATAAGCTTGTTGTACATGAATTGTGTAAACTGAGGATCTTGTTGAGCTACCGCAACCCCAGTAAAACCTACTACTGCAAAGGCAATTTTAACGAAAAGTTTTTTCATACTTTATTTTTAAGAATTACACAGCACACTTTAATTCTGGTGTACTTAGGCTGCTAAATTAGTTAAAGAATTTTAAAAAACAAATATTCTCCAAATATTTTATTTTTTTACCATTTAAACTGCATAATAATGAGTTAATTAGGTTAGTTTACGGAGTTTTGAGCCCAGTTAAAAAAGACCCTGTTATGATCAAAAAAGTCATTGATTTAATTTGTTAAAATTGAGGGGAAAGTCCGTAAAACCGGTGAGCAAAATTTAACATTTTATGCATATTCTGCATATCGGAATTCCCGTTCCGCCACAAATTCAGGGTCTCCGGTTCAAAATATGCTTTGGTATATTTTTGGTAGATAAAAATTAAGTTGTATATTTGCAGCCCGAAATAAATAAAACGTAATAAAATGAAAAAAGAAATTCATCCGGAAAATTATAGATTGTGTGTGTTTAAAGACATGAGCAATGGCTACTCTTTCTTAACCCGTTCATGCGCTGACACTAAGGAAACACTAAAGTGGGAAGACGGTAATGAGTATCCTTTAGTTAAATTAGATATTTCAATGACTTCTCATCCTTTTTACACTGGTAAGCAGGTATTAGTGGATACCGCAGGTCGTGTGGATAAATTCCGTACACGTTACGCTAAGAAGAAATAATTTTTTTAGTATTCAAAACAAAAAAACCGGTAAGAATTTCTTACCGGTTTTTTTTGTTTTAATCAATCCGTTAATAAATGTGAGGCATAAATAGAACCCTCTATTTCCCGATGCAAAAACGCGTGAAAATATTTTCGAGCAGATCTTCGTTAGTTACTTGCCCTGTAATATTACCAAGCTCTTCGAGAGCATAACGT
>CAZMHW010000637.1:0-2461 GCA_964566105.1 uncultured Akkermansia sp. | reverse complement strand
GAGTTTTTGCAGGCTAAACTAGTGGAACCCCTTCACCGGGGTACTGTTTACGAATTTAGCATGCATGTGAGGCTGGCTTTTTGGAGCAACGCCATTTTACGTTCTTTTGGCGTTTTGTTCAGCAAAGGCGGCTATAAGGGCAAATACGACGCGGTGAAATCGAGTATGGTGGATACAGTGTGTGTAAAAGGAGGTCTTCAAAAAGGATACCAGTGGTTTACCATTAAAGGCTTTTACAAGGCCGACGGGGGTGAAAAATATATTACCATCGGGAATTTTTCCCAAAAGATCAGAAAAGACCTGGTGCGTATTGATGTTTTCCGGATCGGACCTAAAGAATCCTATTATTTTGTAGACGATATTCGTTTGGTAAAAGTACCCCAGGCAGAAGAGAAAATTGCGGTTGAACGCATCGGCCCCAACTATCAGGAGGTATGGGAAGATTCGACACTTGCTGTGAAAGAGGATATTAAGGTGGGCGAAAAAGTAAGTCTGAACAACATCTTTTTTGTGCATGGGCGTTATTACTTGTTGCCGGAATCCTATACGGAGCTTAATAAACTGTCGCAATACCTTATTCAACATCCTGAGGTTGAGATACAAATCAACGGGCACAGTGACAATGCCGGCTTAAAATATAAAAATCAAAAAATAAGCGAACTGAGGGCAAGAGAAGTATTTGAGTATCTTATCAAACGGGGCGTTCAAAATAAAATGTTTTATAAAGGTTTTGGCAGCAGCCAGCCTATTGCCTCAAATGATACAGAAGACGGACGCTCAAAAAACAGACGCGTGGAGTTTGAGATTATTAAAAAATAAGCCTAGATTTAAACCTATCTAACTATTGAACTAGTTACTTTAGTTTTAGTGCATTTAAAAGAACCCCTCATCTAATAAAAACACTTATGAATTTAATTGAAAAAGACAATCCCAAAACCATAAAAGCCTGGACCTTCTACGACTGGGCTAATTCCGTATTTCCACTGGTTATCACCTCGGCCATTTTCCCCAATTTTTACGATTACGTTACCACACATAACGGTAAGGAATTCATTGGCCACACGGTTCTGTTTTTTGGTCATGACTTTGAGAACCAAAACATCTATTCATTTGTTTATGCCTTCGCCCTTTTTATCGTGGTGCTCATTGCCCCAATATTAAGTGGTATTGCAGATTACCTTGGTAACAAAAAACGTTTCCTTCAGTTCTTCTGTTACTTGGGATCTATCTCATGTATGTGTCTTTATTTTTTCTCACGGCAACACCTTGAACTGAGTTTTATACCGTTTATTACCGCTACTATAGGCTTTTGGGGTAGTTTAGTTTACTACAACTCGTATTTACCCGAAATAGCGAGCATTGAAAACCAGGATCGGGTGAGTGCCAGAGGTTTTTCACTTGGATACTTCGGAAGTTCTTTACTCCTTATTATTTGTTTAATCGGGATCATGGTCTTCAAAAAAAACAACGAGACCGGTGAAGGTTTTTTCAGAGTGGAATATTCCTTTTTACTTACCGGACTCTGGTGGATGGGATTTGCACAGTACACGTTCAGGAATTTACCGGTAAAAGATCACTCGCAACATGGTCTGGATCGCAAACGTTTGTTCTCTAAAGGGTTTATTGAGTTGCTGGGCGTAACCAAACAGGTGGTTAAACTGCCTGATCTGAAACGTTTCCTTTCCGGGTATTTTTTCTACAACATGGGGGTGCAAACCGTTATGGTGGTAGCAGTTTTGTTCGCAAGGAATGAAATTCAATGGCCGAATGAGCAGGCAAAAACTTCTTCTTTAATTGTAAGTATTTTAATTATACAGTTTGTTGGTATAGCCGGCTCGTTCTTTTTTTCTTGGCTTTCGCGTTCGGTAGGAAATATTAAATCACTGATGGTGGCGGTGCTTATCTGGATTTTTATCTGTGTGTTCACCTATCTGGTGGTTACCCGGCCGATTCATTTTTACATAGTAGCTTTTTTAGTTGGATTTGTAATGGGTGGAATTCAAGCCTTATCCAGAAGCACTTACAGTAAACTTCTTCCCGAGACCGAAGACCATGCCAGTTTTTTCAGTTTTTATGATGTGCTGGAAAAATTAGGCATGATTATTGGGACCATTACCTTTGGCATGATCAGTGAAATAATGGGTGGCATGAGAGCTTCCATTCTTTCGTTGATCGTATTTTTTGTTTTAGGCTTTGTCATCTTATTTACCATGAGAAAACTGGCCATAAAAGGAGAAAAGTCCTGAGTAAGTTTTTACTCAGGGACATTTACAATTTAACGCATGAAAAAGATTCTTTTAGTTATACTCTTTCCTTTTTTATGCCCTGCGCAATTAACTTTCAGTGAGCAAAAAATAGACCTTGGCGCTATTGAAGAAGCCTATGAAATAAAGGGCGATGTAGTGCTTACTAATGCCACGTCTAAAAAAGTTTTTTTAATGCGGGCTGATGCTGACAGGGG
>CAZMHW010000636.1:0-2463 GCA_964566105.1 uncultured Akkermansia sp. | reverse complement strand
CTATTTCATCAGGATTCTCCGGATTACCCGTTGGTACGGTTTGGGAGGCAGATTATCCGGTAGGAGTAAAAGTAATTAACCCCCCGGATAAACGTGATGGTTTTGATGACATAGAGAACCAAAATGTGACCTCTCCGTTGATGAATGCGACAATGCCTGTGCGTCAGTTAGCTACTATAACAAATGACTGGAGTGAAGGGCAGATCATTCGCAGAAATGGCGTTAGAACCATAACGGTTCGTGCTGATGTAAAAAGAGGAGTTCTTGCTTATAAATTACTAGCTGAATTAAAGCCTGAAATAGCAAAACTAAAACCAGGTAACGACATTAAAGTTGAATATGGAGGCGAACAAGAATCTGAGGTGGAAAATTATATACCGATGGGCAAAGCCTTATTTGCAGGTATTTTATTGATCTTCTTCATCCTGTTATATCAGTTCAAAAAAGTCAAACTGGTATCGCTTGTAATGATGACTATGCCATTAAGCATATTCGGTGCCGCCATAGGATTGCTGGTTACCGGTTATCCGTTTGGGATGACCACATTTTTAGGCATCATGAGTTTGATGGGAATTGTTGTTCGAAATGGGATTATTCTTATAGATTATGCAGAAGAACTAAGAAGCAAAAACGGAATGAAATTATCGGATGCCGCAATAGCTGCCGGTAAACGTAGAATGCGTCCAATTTTTTTAACCTCATTTGCAGCGGCTATTGGTGTCGTTCCAATGATTCTAAGCGGTTCTTCCCTGTGGGGGCCATTAGGCTCTGTGGTGTGTTTTGGACTCATCGTTTCTATGATCCTTACTCTGTATGTATTACCTGTTATGTATCAGCAATCGCTTAAAAAAACTCATGCTTAAATCAACTAAAATGAAAAAGATCATTTTCATCACTGTTACCGCAATAGTTTCGGGGACAGTATATAGTCAAAACCCACTTAGCTTAAAACAAGCTCAAGAATTAGCGTTAAAAAACAACATTACTATTAAGAATAGTAAGCTCGAAACTGAAGCCGCAAAGCAAGTGAAGAAAAATGCATTTACAAATTATTTCCCAAAAGTAAGTGTAACTGCCTTCGCTATGAAGACGAAGGATCCACTAGTAAAATACACTATGCCGGGAGGGAATTTGCCCGTATACGATGGCAATCCGGCCAATATACCCCTGGCCACACAAGTTGCCTACTTTCCCGGGGCGAATATAAGCGTGCTCGATAAAACGACATTGGGGCTTGTAAACGTCACTCAACCCCTGTTTGCTGGTGGAAAAATTATAAACGGAAATAAGCTGGCAAAAATTGGTGTTACAGTTAAAGAAGGCCAGCTAAAGATGACGCAAAACGATATCCTGCTGAAAACCGAACAGCAATACTGGCAAATTATTTCCCTGCAAGAAAAACAAAAAACAATTGAAAGATATGAGACCCTGCTCGCAGATATTAACAAACAGGTAAATGATGCGTACAAGTCGGGTTTGATAATAAAAAACGACTTACTCAGGGTAAGTATCAAACAAAATGAATTACAGGCAAATAAAAATAAACTCGTAAGTGGAAAAAAACTAGTTATTATGCAGTTTTGCCAAACAATAGGTATGCCTTATGATTCTGCATTGGTGCTATCAGAAGACTTGCAGAAAGTTGAATTACCAGGGTCCTATTTTGTTCAGACAGAAACCTCTGTTCAAAACCGAACAGAATACCAGCTATTGGAACAGTCTGTAGAAGCGCAGGAATTGCAAACAAAAATGAAAATGGGCGATTATTTACCTCAGATAGCAGTTGGTGCTAATGGATACTATAATAACAATTTAATAAAAGGTGTAGATGGTACGAAAAACGGATTGCTGTATGCCATGGTTTCAATACCAATTACAGATTGGTGGGGTGGATCTTATGCGACAAAAGAACAAAAAATAAAAAAACAAATTGCAGAAAACACCTTAAATGACACGAAAGGTTTATTACAACTCCAAATAGAAAAGGGATGGATGGATGTAAATGTAAACTACCGCCAGATAGCACTCATGGAAGAAACACTGAAGCAAACGGATGAAAATTTAAAAGTCAGCCAGGATGGATATAAAAATGGTGTTGTAACTTTGTCTGATCTATTGGAAGCTCAAGCCCTGCAATCTGAAACAGCAGATAAACTGATTGATGCAAAAACACATTATTATCTGGCCGTATCTGCTTATTTGCAGTACACCGCCAGATAAGGTATTAAACTCACAACCTAAAAATAAAAAGATGAATGTAAGTTTAATAACATGCAACCCACTTTTGAAATCTAACAATTACTTTATAAAGGCCCAACTCAATACTAAAATTCGCACAAATGAATAAAATCGGAATCGTTTTATCTGGTGGTGGCATCAGGGGAGTTGCACATTTAGGTGTTCTCCAATATTTATCAGAAATAGGTATTAGTCCTTCAGTTATTTCAGGCACAAGTGCAGGCT
>CAZMHW010000635.1:0-2466 GCA_964566105.1 uncultured Akkermansia sp. | reverse complement strand
ACTTCTTTAGTTGGATTACGGTAATACACCTTTTCTTCCAAAAACTCCTGAATAGAAATAAGAGTTGGTTTAGGTAACTTTTCGTAATGCTTAGAGATTTCAATTTGCTCCCTGTTTTCAAAAACTTCTTCCAGGTTATCGGTATGACTGCTGAATTCCTGTAATTTACCGGACAATTCTTCTTTAATTTCAGAACTGATCTGGTTAGCGCGTTTACTCATAATGGAAACCGCTTCATAAATATTACCGGTAGGACCGTCAAATTTACGAATGTCGCGGGTTACAATACTTTGTTCGGCGTTTGTTTTCTTAAAATCCATGTTAATTTAATTTATCTTTTAATCGTTTACTGCTGTTATAAATACTTTCTGCGCGGCTAAGATACGAACTTTTGGGGTACAAATCTAACATTTTTACATAATTTTCGATCGCTCCGTCCAGTCGCTCCTCTTTTTTGGAGTAAATGCTGTTAACCGCCAGTGAATAATACGAATCGATGATCAGGTAGAACATCTCATCGTTATAGTTACTGGAAGGGTATTCCTTAATAAAATTCTTTGAAGCCACGATCGAGGCCTTCCAGTCACTCAGTTTGTAGTATTGTTTAATGATTTCATAGTCCTTACGCTCCAGTTTTGATCTTAACTGATCAATTAACACATTACAGGTGTCAATTCTGGCGCTTTGAGGATAGAGGTCTACAAAGGACTGAAATTCTTTGATGGCGTTCTTAGTATAACTCTGATCGAGTTTATAATTAGGCGAATTTAAGAAATAGCAGTAGGCGTTCATGTAATAACATTCTTCTACGTGCGCCCCATTCGGGAATTGACGGGTGTAGTTCTTAAAATGGTATTGACTCAGGATAAAATCACCCAGATTATACTCACTCCAGGTGTAATAATAATATACCTCCTCTGCCCTGTCGGTACCTTTTACAACGGGAATTAACTCCTCGTATAACTGCGAAGAACGGATAAAATAGCCTTTGTTGTAATATTCTTTGGCCTTGGTTAATTTAAGATCGTAATCTGAACTTTTAAGGAGTTTGTTGTAACGGTCGCAGGAACTAAATACAAGCGCGGCGCAGGCAGCTATAATTATGAAATAGGTTTTCAAAGCGGTAAAAATAGTCTTTTTAAAAATAAAAAAAGCCCCTTGCCGGAGCTTTTTAAATTATTTATCAGTCTATTCGTTTTGATTAACAATTTTTAGAGTTTTCACTCCCCCATCAGAATCGGTTATTCTTAAAAAATAAGCGCCACTGGGTTGAGATGAAAGATCAAGCTGTTCTTCATTTTTGGTAAGCAAAGCCTTAAATACCTGCATCCCAGTGAGATTATACACCTCAAGGGTATTTGTACCGTCGAGGTTCCGCAGGGTTATTAATCCGTGCAAAGATGGATTAGGATACAACGAAACATTTTGATTCAGACCCTGCGACTGCAAGCCACTACAGTTTTGAACAATAATAGCCGAACTGGCGGTATTGGTGCATCCAGTGCTTGCATTTGTATAGGAGTACACAGGACTAAATGTGCCGGTTGCAGAAGGATTAAAAGATCCATTCGTAGCATTGACGTAGGTACCTGAATAAACTCCACCGGAAGGACTCCCTGTTAAAGCCACACTTGAACCACCTGTAGACATGGTACATACAATCGATTTAGCGGTTGTAAGACTCACCGTAGGAATAGGATTAATGGAAACGGTGACCATGTGTACCGCCACACAGCCGCCATTCTGAGCCAGTACCGTGTACACTGCGCTGGCAGCAACCTGCGTGATTACAACCACCGGCGAAACGGTATTGAGTGGCGCTGTCCAGGTAAAGGTAGGATTGCCGGTGCAAAATAATGTTGTGGTGATGGGGGAACTTCCGCAAAAAGAGGTGTTCCCCGAAACTGTAATGATTGGGGCGGAACCATTATTTACATTAATGGTCGCTGAAAAAAGATCGTTGATGGAAGGGGTATTTGTACCACGGCTTCTCCGGTATTTAACCGTGAGGTTAGCGGATTGGGTCCCCAGAACATTGAAGTTGGCCGATGGATTTTTAACTGTGGTAGGTCCACTGGTGGAACCTGTAAACGTCCAGTTATAAATAGAATCTGTGTTAGGTGTTACCGAATTTGTCGGGGCCCAATACGGTTTAAATTTATTGAAATTAAATTGGCGGTTCTCGAGAAGATCCATTGGTGTGGATGTGTTCGTAAAGTTACCGGGACTATAATTGCAAATAGTTGGCGTAAGAGCTGAGGCGCCGGCGCTGATGTTAAAAGACACATAAGGAGCAACCACAAATTCGTAGTCATTTCCCACGCTGCCACCAAAAGTGCCGGTGGTTAACTGCGCGTTGCCGTTAAAGGTAATCAGTCCAAAACCTTCTCCATAACGCTGTGCGGCAGGAACAGAAGTTGCTGTAGAGGTAAAGGCGTTGTTCAAAAACAAACGGACGGTATCTCC
>CAZMHW010000634.1:0-2471 GCA_964566105.1 uncultured Akkermansia sp. | reverse complement strand
CGCAAACAGTACCATGAGCGGTTTTGACAAGGAACTGAGCAAATAGCCCAATTGCACAAAAGGCACCCGTTTTCCGGAATGGTCGGAGAGTTTACCAAAATACCCTTTGCTCAAACCCGCGGTTGCTTCGGCTACACCTTCCAGAACACCAATCAACACAACGGAAAAACCAATGCTCTTAAGATAAAGGGGCATTACCGGGTACAACATTTCACCCGCAACGTCGGTAAACAAACTCACCAAAGAAAGAACCCAAACGGTACGCGTAATGATTTTCATTAGACGCTAAAATACACAATTAAAAAGCATGCGCCAGATTAAAGAAAAACTGATGATCTTCTTTGGAAACAGCGTAGTCAAATCGTAAAATAGTATTTACATTCCAGGCAATACGCAATCCAAGTCCTTCAGAAACCCTGTAATTATTAAAATTACCGATGCGACTCAAATCATCCCAAACAGCTCCTGCATCGATAAAAGGCACCGCACTAAAGGCCAAATGCTGCTTAAGAAGAGTAGCTTGCGCGAAACGGCACCTTAGTTCCAGATTATTAAAACTCATGGCCCTTCCCAAAAACCGGGATTGTTTGTAACCTCTTAAGGTATTCGGACCTCCCAATCCTTCAATACTTCCCTCTGAACTCCATTCATCCTGATACTCAAAAAAGGGAGCGTTTAAAGCAGTGTATCCAAAAGCCACACGTCCTGCCAAAACCATTTTTCTAAAGGTTGAGGGAAATAGTTTTTTGTAAAAATTAAAATGCGCAAAAGTTTTATTAAAATCATACAGTGAGCCAACAGCTTTTAAAGACGTCTCATTGGTCAACTCAGCAAAAACGCCACTGTTAGGATCCGTTTCCAGATCGCGTGTATCATAGATAAGTCCCAGTTGCCAGATCTGAACAAATCCTTTGGTTAAGCCAACGATCGCTCCCTGGGTCTCGTCCTTCAACACCAGTGAGTTTCCTTTAAAGGGACTAAAATTAACGTAAGCTGCTTCGTAACCTGCCAGCAGTCTTAATTTCCCTTCCATAAAGGAACGTTCCATACTTATGTTTAAAACTGCTTCTTTTTTAAAATACGTATTATAAAATTGATTTACCCCTGTCAGGTTTTTTTCATAATCCGCATAAGATGCATCCTTAATTGGAATTACAGAAGAATCATTTTGAGGATAATAACTCAGACCTTTTAAGGTTTGTTCGGTCACACCAAAATAAAGCAGATTGGGATTTGCTTCGTATCCCCCTTCCATCCGTAAACGCCACTTTGTATTGAACAGGTAAGGAACGTCCAGCTTGGCCATAAACTCCCTTTGGTTGCGGGTTGTGTTAAATACCACAAAATCCAGACTTGCCCGGTAAGGCGTGTATTCAAAAAAGGGATCCGTTCGTTTTCCATTAAAATAGAGACTCGCCTCGCCACCATAACCGAAACCGTTTACAGGATCGCTGCTCAAATCGGGAGCGCCCGTTAAATAAAGGCCTTCCTTTTTATTTTTTAAATCCTCTTCTGTGAGTTTTTTTTCTTTGGCAATGGCAAAAGGAAGCCGTATGGAATCATTTGTCTGACCACGAGTGTGCACTGCGAAGACAAAAAAAAGAACAAAAAGCTGATAGGTCAATTTCATACCGCACAACAAAACTACTCTTAATCTTTCAAAATTACAGCTGTTAAAGATCAATAATACCCGAATCAGTTTTTATTATCCGGTTTTCTATTCTTATGTGTCAACACCTGTTTAAGAGCTTCTGGATTGTATTTGCTGAACATATTGATCCAGATAGCTCTGGAAATTCTGAAAATGACAGGAAAAAACACCACTATGATGACGGTAATAGAAATTAGATTGGGCGCGATGGTCCAGCCGTAAAAATAAAAAACAATGGCGTGAACAATAACCGCGATAACCGTCGTGGTCGCATGACTCACCATCATGGCACCGTAATAAAAACCCACTTCGCGCTGAAAATCCTCTCCGCAATCGGGACAGTAGTCCGGCATTTTGTCCATATCTTTTAAATTATAAGGATTTTTATTGCTAAACAAATCGCCCTTGTGGCAACGCGGACATTTTAGCCGTACTACGCTGTATAATTTACTCTTCAGATAAACACTCCTTAAACCCCGTGTTTTGGTCTCCTTCATAACACTTACTCTTTATAACAATAGATCAAAAATGAGATTAAAAGTAACATTAAAAAACAACTCTTGATCCAGTTGTCGGTTTTAACCTGACTCAGGCGCATACCATAAATCCTCTCTCTACGGATTTTCCGAATTATAGTGTATCTGGTCCAATTTTTATTCAGCTATACCCGGAACTATATACTTCATAAATTTTAAACCGTCAAAAAAACGAGTATCTTTAAATATCATGCAAAAAGCAGCCAAATACATTCTATTAGAGTTAGTATTCATCACCTGCTGGCTTATTACATTTAATAAATATAACAAACAACTATTAGAAC
>CAZMHW010000633.1:0-2475 GCA_964566105.1 uncultured Akkermansia sp. | reverse complement strand
AGCGCCTTCTTTTAAAGAACGAATGGCCAGATCTATGTCGGCATACGCTGTGATCATGATCACTGCTATGTTTGGAAACACTTCCTTAATCCGTTTGAGCCAGTAAATACCTTCATTGCCTGTATTAATAGAAGCGTTAAAGTTCATATCCAATAATACCAGATCAAAATTATGCTTCTTCAACAGGGCCAGTAAATTCTCCGGATTTTTTTCAGTGAGAACTTCCTTTACTTCTTTTTTTAAAAGCAAACTGATGGCGGTAAGTACATCCTTATCATCATCCAGTACCAATATGTTCGCTTGTTTTAAATTCATAGTAAAAATTACAGCTATAAATATACCGGAAAGCTAATTAATTGATTTGAAAATGATTGCCAAACATCAAAATAAAACACTGTATCAAAAGCGGACAGTCTGCGTTACGTTTCCGAACACTCGTTTGCGTTACTCTTCTTATAAAATGCTCATTATCAAATACAAAGCTTTTTGGCACAGTATTGTCATAAGAGTATACAATTGTTTTTTCACCTGAATGAATGGTGTTTATTATAAGCTGCAAATTCTAATAGTCACCATTCATTTTTTATTAAATTGGCATTGAGTAAAATTAATGCAAGCATATATGGACAGAGTTATTGAGAAGAAAAAGTGGTCAACTAAACGGCTAATGACGATCGGATTGGTTGTGGCGCTTATTTTATTAGTTTCAGGCAGTATTTATTACACCTCCGGGGCTACCCGATTAAACGTGAACGCGGAACGCCTCACCATCAGTGAAGTTAAAAAAGGTCCTTTTAAAGAATTTATTCCGGTAAACGGCATAGTACTTCCATTGACAACTATTTACCTGGATGCTGTAGAAGGTGGCCGCGTGGAAGAAAAATTTGTGGAAGATGGCGCCATGATGAAAAAAGGAGACCCCATTTTAAAACTTCTGAATACAGACCTGGAACTGAGCCTGGCCAACCAGGAAACCTCTGTGTTTAATTTGCTCACCCAAATGCGTATCTCCCGGAATGCCGCGCAACAAAACACCATCATGAAACTCAATCAACGAAGCGATATAGAGAATACGTTTAAAGAAGCGGAGCGGGTTTATAAACTCAACAAAAGTTTATACGAACAGCAAGCCATTTCACTCATGGAATTTAAACAGTCGGAAAATAATTACAACTACGCCGTTCAAAAAAGAAAACTCACCGATCAGATTTTAAAGCAGGATTCCCTTTCTACAAAAGAAGAATATGCGCAGGCCGAAGAGTCTTACAAACGTACACAACAGTCGCTCAAGATCATGCGCCAAAAAGTAGAAGACCTTATTGTGCGTGCTCCCATGGATGGTCAGCTGACTTCGCTGGACGCAGAAATAGGTCAAAATAAAAATAAGGGAGAACGCCTGGGACAGATAGATGTGTTAAGCGGTTTTAAAGTGCGGGTAGATATTGATGAACACTATATCTCAAGAATCTATACCGGTTTAATTGGTGAATTCACTTTTAATGGAAAAGATTATAAACTTAAAATTCATAAGGTATATACGCAGGTAAGCAATGGTAAATTTCAGGTGGATATGAAATTTGAAGGAGAGATCGCCAAAGAAATCCGTCGTGGACAAAGTTTGCAAATTCGCCTGGCCCTTAGCGACGAAACAGAAGCCCTGCTCCTCGCTAAAGGTGGTTTTTACCAGCAAACCGGCGGTAACTGGGTGTTTAAACTCAGCGATGACGGATCAAAAGCCTATAAGATGGATGTGCAACTGGGGAGACAGAACCCAGAGTATTATGAAGTCCTGCAAGGGTTGAATCCCGGAGATAAAATTATTACATCCGGCTACGACAATTATGAAAACACGCAGGAACTCGTTTTAAAAGAAGGAAAATAAACTCATTAATATAAAAAACGTAACACGCTATACAAATGATCAAAGTAAGTAATCTCGAAAAAATCTACCGCACCGAAGAAGTGGAAACCGTTGCCCTGAATAAAATCTCCTTTGAGATCAACACCGGCGAATTTGTCGCTATTATGGGTCCGTCAGGTTGCGGAAAGTCAACCCTCCTGAATATTATCGGGCTGCTGGATGACCTTGACAGTGGCAGTTTTCTTTTCAACAATACGGAGGTTGCTAAATTTAATGAACGTAAACGCGCCGAAATGCGTAAACACAATATTGGTTTTGTTTTCCAGAGTTTTAATTTGATTGACGAGCTCACCGTTTTTGAAAACGTGGAGTTGCCATTAATTTATACAGGCGTTCCTTCCGCGGAAAGAAAACAGATTGTAGACGAAGTGCTCGATAAAATTCAGATCGCCCACCGCCGTAACCATTATCCACAGCAATTATCAGGAGGACAACAACAAAGGGTGGCTGTGGCAAGAGCTGTGGTAAATAAACCCAAATTAATTTTAGCCGATGAGCCCACCGGAAACCTTGATTCACGAAATGGAAACGATGTGATGCAATTACTTACCGAC
>CAZMHW010000632.1:2196-2482 GCA_964566105.1 uncultured Akkermansia sp. | reverse complement strand
GAATACACCCACTAAACCGAGGCTGCAAAAAAACAGGGCAACAATAGCCGCATCGTTAGAGGGTTTTGTGAGATTAAACAAAGAAATGATGAACATAACTAAGAACACAAGCCCCGCAACGATTTGAATGAGCCAGTCTACCGGTGCTGGTTTTTGTGTGTTGTGCAAATTCTTTAAACGCAAAGCTCTGTAAGCAATTAAAGTAGAATAATACGTAAAGATGGCGATGAAAAAGAAGAACGGAAGCTCTTTTGCAAGGGAAAGAAAAATACCGGTGACAAAAATA
>CAZMHW010000632.1:0-2186 GCA_964566105.1 uncultured Akkermansia sp. | reverse complement strand
TTTGTGTTTAGGGGTATTTTTGCGCAGAAGGATCGCCAATGCCCCTGAAAGTAATGCGCCGATTCCGGCAATGACATGAATAAGGATGGCAATGAGAAGAGTGATTTTCATAGTTCTGATTTTAGTTTCCACAAAGGTATTTTGCAAGCAAAAAAAAGCCAAGTCACTGGGACAGAAGCCCCTACTTTGGGATAAAAACCTGGTTTTGGGACGAATGACAAAGGAATTTGGGATATATGAAGATCCCAAAAGGGATTAAGAACCTTTGAGTTGATCTAAAATAGCCTTGCCAAATTGCCGGGACACCGGAACTGTTTCGGCAACATCTTTAAAGGAAATTTTATATCCCTGCGCGTTACCTTCAATGTGAAGCGCATTGTGAAGATTTACCAGAAAGGCACGGTGACATTTTACAACAGAAGAATTCTGCAGCTGACTTTCGAGACGTTTCAAACTACTCCGGATCACTTGTTTTTTACACATACCATTTGCCAGAAAAGCGATCTCACAATAATTGCCGGTGGATTCTATGTATAAAAGATCTTTGGATGGGATCAGGACTTTGTCTTTATTATTTTCCGCCAGCAATTCGAATTTATTTTCTGCGGTCTGTATTTTTTCTTTTTCCTCCGAATGACTTTCCTTAATCGCCTCTTCTATCACAGAAGCCTCCCTCAGGTTAAGGGCCAGAAACTTATGGTATTTAAATGCCACACTAAACACCACGGGAAAAATACCCACCAGAAAAGTAAAGATACTGGCGTTGATAAATTCGCGAATTCCCAGCGACGAAATACCCAGAAATCTTGAAAACAAAAGATTTCCAAAAGCCACTACCAGAAGCATGATGAGCAAGGTGATGATTTCCTTCCACACCGTCCAGGCATCAAACCATTTATCACTCAGAAGTAAATTACACAGTCCTTTAAACAGCAGCGGAAAGACAAAGGACACCGCTCCGAAACCTACCAGTTTAAGTGTTTTATGATCAGTTTGCCAGCGCGAAATACCAAAGGGTTCAAATACAAAAAGAAACAAGGCAATAAATATCCCAATACCCAAATAAGTAAAAAAAGACCTGAGCGAAAAATAAAAATATGGATACGGTTTATTAAAAAAAGAAAAGTTCATGGATATGTAGTTTCATTCAAACCGATTCATTAAAGAACGCCGTTGATTCTCTAACTCAAAATTCAACATTTATCCTCCGCCATTTCTCATCTAACATTCAACATTTATAATTTCTAATAAACGTGTTGACCGCCATTAATACTGTAATTAGCTCCGGTAATAAAACTCGTTTCCTCGCTCGCTAAAAAGCTCACCAAATGTGCAACTTCATGTGTTCCTCCCAAGCGTCCCATAGGTACCTGTGCCACGATCTGCGCCAGTACTTTTTCAGGAACAGCCATTACCATGTCGGTACCAATGTAACCCGGAGAGATGGTGTTTACCGTGATTCCGTATTTTGCCACTTCCATGGCCAGAGATTTGGTAAACCCATGCATGCCCGCTTTGGCCGCGCTGTAATTGGTTTGTCCGAACTGACCGCGTTGCCCGTTTACCGATGAAATGTTAATAATACGTCCGAATTTACGTTGAATCATACCGTCCAACACATTTCGGGAACAGTTAAACACCGAATTTAAATTGGTATCAATAACGGCATACCAATCTTCTTTTTTCATATTGATCAAACGTCCGTCGCGTGTAATCCCTGCATTATTAACCAGTGTATCGATCGGACCTACCTCCTGCTCTATTTTGCGGATCATGTCACCGGCACTGTCAAAATCACTCACATCCCCGTAAAACAACTGAATATCAAAACCTTCTTCCTTCATGGCCTTCATCCACTTATCGGCCTTTTCTTTGGTATGGTAATTCCCCACAACATGGTAACCGTCTTTATACAATTCTTTACACATCGCAGTTCCAAGTCCACCGGTAGCTCCCGTTACCAGTACAATACGTTTATTCAGTTTATCCATCTGTTTTATTTTTTAGGTTAATACTCCAGTTACCTGTGATATTTCAATAGAACTTAAGAACTTTCTAACTTGCAACTCTTTAACTTGTAACTTTCCAAACTTTAAAACTTGGAACTTTCCAAACTTTAAACTTTCAAAACTCAGTTACGGATTTTCTCCACGTTCAGAATAGTGGCCTCACCACTGGTACACACC
>CAZMHW010000631.1:0-2488 GCA_964566105.1 uncultured Akkermansia sp. | reverse complement strand
ACGGATTAGGTACAATGTTAATGAGGTCAAGCGAATTTTTAGAAACATCCGCCTGATCATACAGACTGGCGATATCACTTGTATTGAATGTGAACATCGGGAAGTTGTTGTTTTCAGGGTTTGTTCTGATATCGGTAGTAAGTAATGAAGGATGAGCAACGCTAACCAGTTTGTTTGCACTACCGTAGTTCTGGTAGCCACTGCTTAAGTTAGCCACACCAGACCAACCATAACGGTAAGGTTTAGCCACGTTGATCTGCATTCTTACATCAGCGGTCATTTGTTCAGGTTTTTTGAATTCATGCGCTTTATCAAATGGCATTGGAATAGATACCCACATGATATCACGTTCAATAACCGCCAATGGATCCAACGAACCTCCTGTTTGAGATTGCGTATTAAACACTTCATCTCTGAAATAATTCGAAAGGATGGACATAATTCTTTGGCCGTGATCGTAACGACCTACACCATAGTCTTTACCATCTAAGTAAGGTAACCAGGTGTAAGCGAAAGCTGAAGAAGTGTAAAATTTAGAAGACACTGAATTTCCACCAAACACATACACAAAGTGTTTACCACCCATCGCATAAGAATAAGGGAAATTGTAATTGGAAGTCGGATTCCAAATCATGTCGTCTCCATTATTTTCCTTTTGGTAACTATCTTCTCCAAAAGCCATGTTCAAACGTTCACCGGTTTCGATGTTGATCGCATAACCAGGGAACCAGCCCATTCCGGTTTCAGAAATAAAGTTAGGATCGTTTGGTGAAGAACTTACGCCGCTTCCAACAGAAGCAGAATTTCCGTCTTTGTCAACAGACTGATGTTTTCTTGGTGAGAAGAAAATTGCATTACCCTGACTTAATTTAGATTTTTCCTGCATTTCTAAAACAACGCAACGGGTCCATTTCGATTTATCACGGGTGTAAACAATCAAGGTACTTCCCAGTTTTCTTAAATCAGTATTTCCTCTGTCAGGGTAAGAACCTTTGTCATCCCCGTGTGTTCTGCCATAGAGTTTTTTGATATTGTCATCATAGAACCAGGCAAGAGAATTAAACGCCGGACCAGCAAAAATACGTTCCGGATTTCCCTGTGCATTAGTAGTCACTGTGTGATAAGATGCACAAAGCGGATATGGAGCCCATGTTCCACCGAGGATCTTACCAAATTGTTTATCCGGATCATAAAATGCCTGAACTTTATTATCAGAGCTCTTCTTGTAATAAGCATCTTCCTGTCCATCAGTTTTGTTACTTCCGGATAAAATCCAGTTAAACGGAGTATCACTGTCTACATCCGGAACGGCTCCTAACCAAGCATCTCCATTCACATAGGAGAAAGTAGCGCCTATGAATGATCCTGCTGAAGGTCCGGTATAATTTGAATCGGCGCTCAGACTCTGGAAATTAGTAAAGCCATTCAGCCTTTCTCCCGGATCGCCCACCTGCTTGATGTTAATTGAGAAGCCTAAATCAGGGAAGTAAAATTCGTTCCCAATTTTGATAGTTTGATAAACCGTATCATTTGGTGCATGATTTTCTTTAATCTCAGTGGCGTAATATTTTTTACCGCTTACCAAATCTTTCAACTCCCAGGTAGTTTTGTTTATATCTACCGTTGCCATGGTACCGGTATAACTTTTCACACCTGTAACACTATTGGTTGTAGAAATAAACGCATTTTCAGAGATCACAGGATCTGTGTTATTTGCACGGTAATTGATGAATTTAAAGCTGAATTTTGAATCTTTTACATTCAAAGGATCCACCACTTTAATATTCAGAGGTCCCTGAGCATTTTCATACGTTACGTCCGATTTGAAGAAATTCGAAACGATCGCGTCTTCAGATGCCCTTGTGAGAGTAAGTGCGTTACCACCATTACCCTGACCTTCTACACGGGTAATTTTAGGACCAAAACCATAAAAAGACTGAGTAAGTGTTCCTCCTTTTTCAGGATCTGTGTTGTGAGGAGTTCCGGAAGCCTTCTTAAATTTACGACCTTCCAGATAAGGTCTTTTCTGACCAAGAGCGTTGGCCGAAGAACTTACAGAAGGTGGCACATCCGGAGCATAAGGTAAATACTCATTAAAAGCATAAGCCACCGCAAAGAAATAATAACGTTTATTATTTACAAGCTTTCTGTTTTCAAGCGTTGAAAACGCATCTTCCGTAACTTTAAATGTTGTGGAAATACCTTTATCAGCACCCTCTACTTTCACGCGTGGTACAAAACCTCCTACTGTGTTATCTTGCTCGTAGTTCACTAAACGGCCATGACCGTTGGCAATATCACACTGAAATACAGGGATTGCTTTAGTTCTGTCTGAAAGATCAGTAGAAGTGATACCTTCACTTTTTACCTGATAAACGATGTATCCTTCAAATCTGTAAAATTTATCAGGATGTGCTAATAAACTATTTGTAGAGGCTGGGTCAGAAATGATCGAAATATCCTCTTCCGCATAGTCATTATTAAATTG
>CAZMHW010000630.1:0-2488 GCA_964566105.1 uncultured Akkermansia sp. | reverse complement strand
GTTAAAACTCTTCACAATGTTTAAAAAGAATGGATCGTCCGCAATCTCAACATTGTAAATAATCGCGTCATTTACGGCACTCCATTTTAATAATAAGGCGGCAGCAACATCAATTCCGTTTGTATTGTTTGCAGGACTGGTCAGTACAGGAGTGTTAGGGATAGTGTCGTTGGAGCCAATGGCCGTGATAAACATTTCATGTTTCAGGTTAGGAAGATCGTTGGAATTGCGTGGGGCCAGAACAATGGTGTCAGCGATGTTCATGCCCGAAGTCACACGACCATAAACGGAATATTGTCCATTTAGATTTGCGGCAGTGGCAACACAAATAAAAAATTGGGAAGTGGCCGAATTAATATTGTTGGAACGTGCAGCGGAAAGAATACCGCGTACGTGTCTGGCTACGCTGAATTCTGCGTTTACGGTGGGTTGTCCGGGTTGTCCGTAGCCCCAGGTGGAGGTAGCGCCATGTCGTGAATTTGGATCGCCTCCCTGAATCATAAATCCCGGAATAACGCGGTGAAAGGCTGTTGTGTCATAAAAATGCACACTCACCAGGCTGTCAAAATTCCGAACGTGGTGGTAGGCAATAGTGGGAAAAAGTTCGACTTTTATTGTCCCAATAAATGTACCCGCACGCTTAATGTCTATTTTGTACATGGGTTTGCCCGTGTAAACAACCTGGGCATTAACAAAAGTGAAAACAAACAGAAGAGTAATAAGAATGTAATTTTTTTTCATGGGAATTAATTTATGTTTACACGTACGACGCTAACATAAAAATAAACATTCTTAGGGAGTAGAGCAAATTGGCTTAGAAAAGAAAAATGGGTGAGGAAAATAGATTTCTCAACAATTCCGTCACCCTTAGTTTAACTGATAAAAGACTCATTATTGAATCACTGTCCAGGCTTCTTTGGTTCCAAGATCAGGACGGCCATTCATTTTTAAATACGTAAAGAGTTGGTAGCGGTAAGCCGCTAACCATTTTATGGGTGCATTGATGATGGCTGTACCAAGGATCATTTTTTCTTTGGAAGGTAATTCTACTTCCATTTTATTCAGGTCTTCTTCTGTGATCATGTTCATATACATCAGAATTTCTTCCATTTGCTGATCGAGACGGTCTTTGAAATTTTCACGGGTCAGGGTTTTACGGTGTTCACGGATCTTAACCCATTCTTCGGGTGTAAGATCGTTTTTTACAAACCAGCGGAGCATAGTGGCTCCAACACCTGAGAGGTATTGCATAAGTTCAAGGGTGTTGCGCATTTTTTCAGCCGGTCTGAAATCCAGATCTTTTTCTTCGATAAGGGGAGCCAGTTGTTTTAACAGGAAAATTTCACGTTGTAAGTTTTGAATAAGGTGTTGTTTGAACATAGGTTTAAAATTAAAAGTTGAAAAATAACATATTCTTTGGGAAGAATAATGCTAAAAATGTTTTACAACAGACTTGATTTAGTTTGACAAGCCAGATCTAAATTGATTTTAGGTTGTGAAGTCCACAGGTTTCTGCAAACTGGCCGGACAGATCTTATTTTTTTGTGAGTTTATTTACGGGTGAGCAGGGAGTGAAGTTTTTTATTGAAACTCGCCGTTTTTTCACCGAGGGGTTCAAAGAACTGTCCGTCAAAATGTTCTACTGTTTTTACGGCCAGTTTAGCCATTTTTTGCCCGGCGGCTGTAAGTTCCACAGTTTTGGCACGGGTATCACTTGCATGTTGCTGTCTTTGTACCAGACCTTTTTTTTGAAGTGTGCGCAGTACGGTAGAAGTGGTCATGGGATCGATCTTGGTGTGATTGGAAAGAAGCACCTGGGTAACGCTGATTTTTTGTTGTGATAACCAGAGCATGCTTGCCAGCAAAACAAACTGCGAGTGAGTGAGTTCATACTTTTCAAGCGCCTTTCGGATCTCCCGTTGCCAGAGATTAGTGACCTGCCATAACAGGAAACCTGAACTTTCTTCCGGAGTCTCAACACTAAATACTTTATCGCCTGTTTTCATTTTGTAACATGTTTGAAGCAATTAAATTAAAATCGTTTTCCTTTATCTCAAAAAAACCGAAGCGGAAGGGGTATCCCCAGCGGTTTTTATCAGGTATAAATTCCAGACTGTTAATCAAAGGCAAGATAGAAGTTTCCTGACACTTGTAAAACTTTATATTTCTCCGGAAAGGAATAAAATTATCGGACAGTTGAAACTGGTAAACTGTATCGTCACTGGCTTGACCGATCGCGGTAAAACACTGGCATTTTTGATCACCTTCCATGCTTAGTTTAGGAGAATACACCAGAAGCCAGTCATTCTGACGGATACGTTTGAGCGGTGCTTGTTTACCGTGACAGACCTGCATAAAATTTCCCTGTACTCCCCGTAAGGTATGTTCCTTAGAAACCACTGCCACCCAGTATTTTTCTTTTTCCATTTTAAAGCTTGCTGGCATATTTTACCTGGTTGTTCATTTCTTCAGGGAGACTGTCCACAAT
>CAZMHW010000629.1:0-2490 GCA_964566105.1 uncultured Akkermansia sp. | reverse complement strand
TACGGCTACGAAAAATGGTTCAACGAAAACATTCAGGAGCATTTTGGAATCTGGTAAACGTTTGCCAAACCCCACTACAAAAAATTGACTTTTATTCAATTATTAAATTACCTATATTCGTAAATCAGGAATAAAGATAATTTTCCCGATAATCCTATTTGGAATATTCATTCCAAATAATTAATTTTACTTTCGAAAAAAGAACATTTATGCCAAAAGTAAAGCAATTCAACAAGGAAAAAGTTTTGGAGGTTGCCTCCTCTATTTTTCATCAAAAAGGATATAACGGCACATCCATTGATGAGATTCTTAAAGCCACAGGTCTGAGCCGAAGCAGTTTATACGATTCCTTCAAAGATAAACACTCTTTATATTTACAATCACTTGAGTTTTACAAGATAGCCGAACGGGATACCTACGAGGTGGTGAATCAAAAAAAACTCAATGGACTTCAAAAAATCGAATCTCTTTTTAAAGAAGTGATCAATCACCTTATTAACCACCCCGATGATAATGGTTGCCTGATGGTGAATGCAGCTGCAGAGATGAGCAAACGTTGTGAAAAAACAGCGCAGGTTATTTGTAATAATAAAGATGACGTTCAGGAGTTATTTGCTACCTGGCTCAGTGATGCGCAGAATGAAAAAGTACTGAATCTCTCAAAACCGCCAAAATCTTATAGTCCCTTTTTATTTAACAGTTTGTGCGGTTTAAAAGTACTGAGTCAGAGTGGAGCTACAAAAGCCGAATTAAATAATGTGGTAAAAGTAACCCTCGACGCACTGGTCTGATTATGTTTACAGACACACACACACATTTATATGCGGAGGAATTTAACCAGGACCGTGCGGCGTTAATTGAAAAAGCAGTTTCTAATGGCGTCCAGTCTTTTTTCCTCCCAAACATAGATTCGGCATCTATTGAGCCCATGCTCCAACTCGAAAAACAATTTCCGGCTAATTGTTTCCCAATGATGGGACTGCATCCTTGTCACGTAAACGCTTCATATGAAAAAGAACTCGAAATTGTTAAAAATTGGCTCGAAAAGCGAAAATTTGCCGGAATTGGGGAAATTGGACTAGATCTTTACTGGGACAAATCACATTTAGAAGAACAAAAAATAGCTTTTAAAACCCAATTAGAGTGGGCGGTGGAATATGACTATGGTATTTCTATACACTGCCGGGATGCATTTGACCCCCTGTATGACATTTTAAGCTCCTGTAAAAAACTTCCCAGGGCCGTTTTTCACTGTTTTTCTGGGAATACAGAGCAGGCACACAAAATAATTGCTCTGGGAGGTTTTAAATTATGAATTGGTGGGGTTGTAACCTTTAAAAACTCAGGGTTGGACAAAGTGGTGGACGAAATTCCCCTTGAACATCTGGTTTTGGAAACCGACGCACCCTACCTGGCACCCGTACCTTTCCGCGGAAAACGGAACGAACCCTTGTTTTTATTGGAGATAGCCCGAAAAATTGCCTCTATTAAGGACATTTCAATCACTGAAGTTGCAAAAATTACAAGCGAAAACGCTAAATATATCTTTCAAAACTGATAAATTGTTGAAAACCTGAGAGGTTTTTTCAAAAAAGTTTTGTTCAATAAAAAAAACTTCATACATTTGCACCCCCTAATTCGGGGAAAAGACTAAAATTTTTACAAAGTGGACGCATTAAGTTATAAAACAAAATTTGCCAACAAGGCTACTGCCAATAAAGAATGGTTGCTTGTTGACGCTGAAAATGAAGTAGTTGGACGTTTAGCATCGAAGGTAGCCATGCTGCTTCGTGGAAAACACAAAGCAAGCTACACCCCGCATGCAGATGCAGGTAGCAATGTAATTATTATCAATGCTGAGAAAGTGCGCTTTACCGGTAAAAAATTTACTGATAAAGAATACATTCGTTATACAGGATACCAAGGTGGTCAGCGTTTTGCTACCCCAAAAGAAGTAATGGCTAAAAAACCAGAAGACATTTTATCACATGCCATTCATGGTATGTTACCAAAAGGTCGTTTGGGAAGAACTTTAAACACCAATGTTCGTATTTTTGTAGGTACAGAACACGGTCACGAAGCTCAACAACCAAAAAAAGTAGATTTAAGTAAAATTAAGTAATTCATAAATTAAATGGAAGTAGTTAACACATCTGGCCGCAGAAAAACTTCAGTAGCACGCGCTTATGTAACCGCAGGCTCCGGAAATATTGAAGTAAACGGAAGAGATTTCAAAGAATATTTCAAAACACCAACTTTGCACTATTATGTAACGCAATCGTTAATGGTTTCTAACCTGCGCGATAATTACGATGTAAAAGTAAATGTAGCTGGTGGTGGTATTACAGGTCAGGCACAAGCTATTCGTTTAGCTATTGCTAAAGCCCTGGTTGAAATGAACGCGGATCTGAAAAAAGACCTTCGTGCTGCAGGATTAATTACACGTGACCCACGCATGGTTGAACGTAAAAAATTCGGTCAGAAAAAAGC
>CAZMHW010000628.1:0-2505 GCA_964566105.1 uncultured Akkermansia sp. | reverse complement strand
GGACTATACCACACAAAAAGTGAGCATGAGTGCTTTGGCTGAAAAACTGAAACTGATTAACATCGATCCTAAATCCTTATCCGAGGGTAATTTATCGAAGGCGGTAAATATCTACTCGCCCATCGATGGTTTTGTTTCTAAAGTCAATATCAATATCGGTAAATACGTTAATCCTTCAGATATTTTATTTGAATTGGTGAATCCCAGTGACATCCACCTGAATTTAAAAGTGTTTGAAAAGGACCTTGAGAAATTGTTTATCGGTCAGAAACTCATTGCTTACAATAATAACCAACCGGACAAAAAACACCCCTGCGAGATCATTTTAATCAGCCAGGATATTTCCGTTGACAGGACTGCGGAAGTACACTGTCACTTTTTAGACTACGATAAAACCCTTTTGCCCGGCATGTACATGAACGCGGATATTGAAGTGCAGGTAAAGAGTGCGGCGGTAATTAACGACGACGCTATTATGAGTTACGAGGATAAAGAATTTGTATTTGTGAGTAAAGGGAACAAGGTCTTTGAAATGCAGGAAGTAAAAAAAGGAGCATCTGAAAATAATTTTACGGAAATTACCTTTGTAAAGGATAGTCCTGCGGCTACAGATTCAATTGTGACAGTTGGAGCCTATTCTTTGCTAATGCAGTTAAAAAATAAAGCGGAGGAGTAGGTGAGTTGGTAGTTTACAGTTGACAGTAAGCAGGAGGCAGTTTGCAGTAAGCAGGAGGTAGTTTGCAGTAAGCAGGAGGCAGTTTGCAGTAAGTGGTAAACAGCGGGGATCTGTGGTTTAGAGTTTGGCTGAGTAAATGGGTTTGATTTTTTGTAATATTGTTCCGGGATCTTAAACGTGAGACCTGGCGACCCGAAATAAAATCTACTGATAAATAAACGAGTATGGATCATAAACACCCGGAAATACATCTTAAAAGTTCTGCTTTTATCACAGACATTGTGATTGGCATGAGCGATGGTCTTACCGTACCTTTTGCGCTTGCTGCAGGTTTGAGCGGCGCGGTGGACAGTAACAAGATCATTATTACAGCTGGTCTTGCCGAAATTGTGGCAGGTAGCATTGCTATGGGACTGGGAGGTTATCTGGCGGGTAAAACGGAGCAAGACCATTACCAGGGTGAGCTTAAAAAAGAATACGAGGAAGTGGAGCGGATTCCTGAAAAAGAGAAACAGGAAGTCCGCGATGTGTTTGCAGATTACGGACTGAGTAAAGAGTCGCAGGATCTTATCGCTGAAGAACTTTCGAAAGACAAAGACAAGTGGGTGCATTTTATGATGAAGTTTGAGCTGGGGCTCGAAACTCCTGATCCGGCCAGAGCCAGGAATAGCGCCCTGACCATTGGTACTTCCTACATGGTGGGCGGTTTAATTCCCTTAACAGCTTATTTTTTTACAGATAGTCCACATACTGGCTTGACAGTATCTGCGCTCATTACAGTGTTGTGTTTGTTTGTATTCGGTTATTTTAAAAGTAAGGTCACCGGACAAGCGCCCTTCGCGGGAGCTCTTAAAGTTACGCTCATTGGTGTTATTGCGGCAGCTTCCGCTTTTATTATTGCGAAGTTAATTTCCTGATAACAAAAGGCCTGTAGTCAAGATAAAGCACTTTCGGATGCGCGTCATTCTGAACGGTAGTGAAGAATCTGCTCGTGCGCTGGAATACTGATAACCTATTTACCATGGATAGTGTTTTCACCTACCAAAAGCATGAATTAAAAAATCAAACAACATAGGTACATAGGAAGGGATAGATCATACTTTACGCCTAAAGTAAAACATAGTCAACGCTTCGCAAGCGAAGCGTTTTGCTGTATAAAACTCTCTGAGCTCTTTGTACCATGCGAAGTACGTTCAGGATAATCCCAAACTTTAACCGCGTAAGCACATATAGCAATCCGGCCTCATAAAATTCAGCATTAGAAATCAAGCGGATTCAAAAGCGCGTGAAAAAAGCTAATCCACGTTTAGTACTTGAGTGGCATTGCGCTTTTTGAACAGCCTGTGCGTGGATCCCAGTCTGTTTGAGCTCAGCAAAGCTTGTACGATGAGAGCGAGTTTCTGGGATCCGGCTTGAACCCGCGTGGATTTCTGCTGAAGTTTATGCAGCCTTGAACTTTTGGTTCTTTTCTTTTAAGAGAAAAGAACGTCGAAAAATTACACTAAAATTACAGTTGAAAAATCAAACAACATAGGTACATAGGAAGGGATAGATCATACTGTACGCCTAAAGTAAAACATAGAGAACGCTTCGCCTGCGAAGCATTCTACGCACTTTAACCTCTGTGACCTCCGTGCAAAACTCCGTACCCTCTGTGTTGAAGAAAAAACGGGTTCGCCCCGGTTAGTGTTTTCACTAGAGCGCCATTCTGAACGGTAGTGAAGAATCTGCTTGTGCGTGGCTTTCTGATTACTTTTGCATGAAGTCTAAAATTAAACAACATAGGTACATAGGAAGGGATAGATCATACTGTACGCCTAAAGTAAAAC
>CAZMHW010000627.1:0-2506 GCA_964566105.1 uncultured Akkermansia sp. | reverse complement strand
CAGTTCGAGTAGTTTTAGGGTTGGCTTGTGTGAAGGAAAACGTATCGAGAACTGTGCAGTGGGAATCACTTCTCGACTCCTCCTTCGACTCCCGAGGCAAGCTCGGGACAAGTTCCCCTCAGCATGACACTTCCTCACACACCGTAAAAACGAAGCTGTGGTTTAAATAAAACTGTTTTTTTCCTTTCGGGTAATTTTTTTACATTCACTACGTTATAGAAAAAGTATTTTTAAATTAGACTTATACCCATGAAAGCATTAACGTATACCCTTGGCATTGCCTGCCTGTTTTTAATTTCCTGTAAGAAGGACAGAACCTGCAACTGCACGGTAACAGCCAACGAAAGCACAACGATTCGTAACCAAACGGCGGGTACGAGTTTTGCCTTGCTGGGAACACCTCTTGTTCTGGTACCACCTTCGGATACCACTGTAACTACCTACCACGTGTATTCCTCTGTAGAGAAAAAAAGTTATGACAAAGTGTCTAAGAAAACCATGCATGGAAATTGCGCTTCCTCTTACCAAACTACTGACGAAGACAGTTATGTGAGTCTTACTGCCGGTACCTCTACGGTGACCACGAATAAAACCGTGACGAAAAAATACTCCTGTGTGATAGAATAGATTACTTGCCGAGTTTCAACACCAGGTCTACCAAACGGTTACTGTAACCCCACTCGTTATCGTACCAACCAATAATTTTTACAAGGTGTCCCACAATGCTGGTAAATTCAGAATCAAACAACACACTGTGCGCGTTACCAATCACGTCTACACCTACAATGGGATCTTCCGTGTATTCCAAAATCCCTTTTAAGTTTGTTTGAGAAGCGAGTTTGAAAGCGGCGTTAATTTCTTGCGCAGTCGGTGTTTTTTTCAGAATACAGGTAATGTCTGTTAAAGAACCATCCGGCACGGGTACGCGCATACCGCAACCTCCAATTTTTCCTTCGAGATGTGGAAATATTTTGGTAATGGCTTTTGCCGCGCCTGTAGAAGTAGGAATGATGCTCATGGCCGCAGCGCGCGCACGACGTAAATCTTTGTGCGGCGCGTCGTGAATGCGCTGGTCGTTGGTGTAGGAGTGAACCGTGGTAATGTAAGCCTGTTCTATGCCAAATTGTTCCAGCACTTTTAACATGGGTGCCGCGCAATTGGTGGTGCAGCTGGCATTAGAAATAATAACATCGTCTTTGGAAAGAACCTCTTCGTTTACACCTAACACCACTGTTTTAATGGCGTCTTCTTTGGGAGGCGCGGAGAGAATAACTTTTTTGGTACCGGCTGCCAAATGGAGTCCCGCACTGGCTTTGTCGAGAAAATGTCCTGTACTTTCAATTACAATGTCCACGTTCAGTTCCTTCCAGGGAAGTTGAGAAGGGTCTTTGAAAGAAACCACTTTTATTTTTTTTCCGTTCACAATCAGCGTGTTTCCTTCCGTAGAAATTTCTCCCGGAAAAGCGCGGTGTACCGAATCGTATTTTAATAAATGCGCCAGAGTGTGTGTATCGGCCACATCGTTGATGGCCACAATTTCAATTGCCGGATTTGTGATGCAATTGCGTAAAAAAACTCTTCCTATGCGGCCAAAGCCATTGATTGCTACTCTCATGTTTTTTTAATTAGGACGGTTTGTATGGTTTTTTTTGTTGCGTGCTGAGTTCGTAAATGAACCAATCGTTTTTTATCCGAACGAGCACATTGTCGTGGTCGTAAAATTTTACTTCGTCAGCACTCAGTTGTTTTTCTTCTTTGGACGCGAGGTTGTAAATGATGTAATATTCTTTGGGTTCAAAAATCTTATGGATGAGGAAATTTTTTGTGGCCATGTCAATGTGCCGGCGGGAGCTTGTTTTTTTCTTTCCCTCGTAATCAAAAATATCATCTTCTCCTGCACTGCCAATGCCCGCGCTGCAGGCTATGATCAGCGAATCGTTGGGGTTGACCTTGATATTGGAGTAGGAGTAAGGAATCACTTCCCGTTCTTCCTGATCTACCAGGCCGGTAACCACCACGTCCCATTCGTTAAGGGTTTGCGTGACGTAGAATTTTTTTTCGCTGGTAAAGGCAATATCGTAATAACCTTTAAAAGTGAGCTGCCTGAAATCTTTACCGATCAGGTATTTTTTATTTTTAACCACGGCAACAAAGGTATTGCTATTGGTCTGATACTGTCTGGCTCCGTTTTTTCCCAGTGAGAACACGCTGAATGTGTCGTTGCTTGTGTTGCGGATAGAGAGGTGTTCCCCTTTTTTATTCAGGTAATTGCAGGCGTAAGAGGTGGTAGTCATTTTGATGAACTTACTGGCGGATGCTGTTTTGGTTTTAAAACACGCCATACACACGCGCGACGTAGAATCAAATCCAAAAATGGTGTCGTAGACGGATTTGATGAGGGTCGTTTGTCCTTCTTTTATACCCCATTTTCCATTTTCTCTGAAACTCTGCGTTTGAGCATAAACTGGTCTTGCCGAGATCACCAAGAAAAGCCATGCTATGTAAG
>CAZMHW010000626.1:0-2511 GCA_964566105.1 uncultured Akkermansia sp. | reverse complement strand
GTTTTGTTGTTCTGTTTTTTTCAAAAGAGCAATGGTCAGTGTATGAATGTGAATACCATCCCTGATTTTAATTGTGTAACTGCCGGTATCGACATGACGGTTTCGGTTGTAAGTACAGGAGGGCCACTAGCGCCTCCATACACGGTAAACATCGTACCAATTGGTGTTACGAGTGTGGTAACTTCCAATTCATTTACATTTTCGAACCTGCCTACAATGACAGCTTATTCTGTTTTTGTAACCAATGGAATCTGTAGCGGCTATGGAGCGGGGTATTATGTTATTCCAACGGTATCCACAAATATTACTATTACCAATACCATGGTAAGTTGTTTTGGAGGAAACAATGGAGCTGCTTCAGCCGTTTACAGTGGTCAGGCGCCTTTTACATGGCAGTGGTCTACCGGATCAACAAATTCAACGGTAAATAATCTCAGTATTGGTGTGTATACGGTGAGCATTACCGACTCAAGAAGTTGCACAGCCACAAGGGAATTTACAGTGACAGAACCACCCGATATTGCCAGTACCCTTAGCACTACCTTTGTGCCTTGTTTTGGAGGAACTATCAGCAGTGTGGTGAGTTCTACCGGGGGTGTTTCTCCTTTCACTTATACGGTGAATGGGACTGCAGTTACATCGAACACCGCGAATAATCTCCCGGCCGGGACTCAAACTATTATTACAAAAGATAACAAGGGCTGTATTAAAACCAATACCGTTTTTTTTAGCCAGGCCTCTCAACAGGTTATTACCCCAACCATGGTTATTCCTTCCTGCCCCGGGAAATCGGACGCGTCAATTAATGTGAGTGTGCAGGGCACCATTCCCGGATACACTTATACCTGGTTACCTGGTAATTCTTCGGGGACAAGTATTAATAACATTCCCGCGGGAAATTATACGTTGAGTGTAAAAGATAACAGCGCCTGCGTTACAAAAAGTATTATTACGGTGGTTCCTGCTTCCTCTATTGTAGCGGGCACTGTTATTCAAAAAGAAAATTGTAGCGCGGTGGATGGGGCTTTTACACTCTCTATTAATGGCGGATACCCCCCTTATTTACAAACAACCTTACCAACGAATGCCAGTGGGACGGTAGTTACCGGGTTAAGCTCCGGCACCTATACTACAGTGATTACAGATTCACATGGCTGCATTGATTCGCTTGCTTTTTATATTGGCAATTTGAGTACCGTGAGTTTAACCGCTGTTAAAGTGAATTCTGTGGAATGTTACAACACCTGCAATGGCAGCATTTTACTTAACGTACAAAACGCCATAATGCCCGTCACCTACAGTCTCACCGGTTTACCCACTACTACCGCTAATGTGGTGACTAATTTGTGCGCGGGCCTTTACATCATCAGAGCTATTGATGCCATTGGATGTCCTTCAATAGATACCGTTAATTTTCCAACACCACCGGTTTTTACCTATTCGGCCTTAGTTCCTCCAACAATCTGCATTGGCAGTCAGTCCAGCCTGCAAGCCTTTGCGAATGGTGGTACGGGGGCTCATACCTTTATCTGGAACCCGGGCGCGATGCAGGGCGCGACCGTAAATGTGAGTCCCGTGGTGACCACCGTTTATAGTTTAAATGTGTACGATTCCAAAAATTGTACGCTGGCTCCGTTTCAGGTCACTGTGCCGGTGCGCCCCGCGCTGTCTATCAATATTAATTCGTCCAACTCAGGCATTTGTCCCGGCACCACGGCTCAGATTACTCCCACCATTAATGGTGGAGATGGTAATTACACCTATACCTGGGTTCCGGGCTACAGCAGGGGAGCTTCCATTTTTGTTGAGAATATTACCATTCCTACCTATACCTTATCGGTAGCGGATGGTTGCGGATCGCCATCAGTATCTAAAGAAATTACACTTAAATTACATCCGGTTACAAAACCCACTTACATAAACAAGGGTGACAGTGGTTGTGTGCCTTTGTGCACGCAATTTATCAATACAACACCCGGGGTTAAAAATGTTGTCTGGAATTTTGGTGACAAACCTTTTGAACAAACCGGTGATACTACCAAATACTGTTACGAGAATTCCGGGAATTTTAATTTAAAAATAACGGTCACCGATTCCAATACCTGCAAGAGTTCTTTTACCTACAGCAATGCGGTATATGTACTGGTGCGACCAAAAGCCGGATTTGTAACGGAGCCGGGAATCATAACACTGAATGACGCGGATAATGTACTGATCAAAAACAGCTCCACCAACGGGAGCGCTTTTAAATGGTATATGGATGATGTTTATCTGGGAACTAAAAAAGATATTTACCAAAGGTTTACCGACACAGGTTGTTACGACATTAAGTTAATTGTTGAAAATGCTGATCGCTGCAAAGACTCTACAATCCGCAGTATTTGTGTGTTTGAAGGATTTAATTTTTATATGCCAAGAGCCTTTACACCCAATAACGACGGACTAAACGATGTGTTATTGCCAAAAGGCACCGGTTGGTTGTACGACAAGTACGTGTTTGAAGTGTATAAC
>CAZMHW010000625.1:0-2513 GCA_964566105.1 uncultured Akkermansia sp. | reverse complement strand
ATGTGGATAGTCTGTACAGAGTTCATATTAAGTCCAAAGAATTTAATTCCAGGAATTCCCCCGCATCTGCTGATTCACAAAACAGCGCAGAGAAGATGTATGAGATGGGGAAATTTCATGCGGAGGTGAACTACGAATGCAGAGGATGTACTTCGGGTTTTATGGGCCTGGGTTTGCTTATAGGACCGTTTTCGGTGATACCAGGTTTAAGTACTATGTTCGTTACACCATCTGATAAAAAACTTGCCTATCCGGACCAAGAATTGTGGCTGGATAAGGATTATCAGCGTGGTTACAAGGACAAGGCATGTCGGAAAAAACGACAGGCGATAGGTACCGGATTATGGATTGGTAATTCTTTGTCTGCTTTTGGATGGGGAGTTATTATAACAGCATTACAAAAAAGTGGATCATAGGATGAACATCAAAGAACGTCTTGGAGCAGAACACAGTAAAAGTCTTACGACCGCTATTGTCAATTATATTGGTAAGGATAAGAAACGCTTTAAGGAACTAATGACTGTTTTTTTTGGAGGTGAATACCGTCTGACCCAACGCGCCGCCTGGCCCTTGAGTTTTGTGGCCATTGAACATCCTGAATTATTAAAACCCTATTACGCACAGCTGATCTCGAAATTAAAAGAACCGGGGGCACACCCTGCCATTGCCAGAAATATACTGCGCACCTTCCAGGAGGTGGATGTGCCTGAAGCTTATCAGGGAGAACTGATAGATCTCTGTTTTCGTTTTGTGAGCAGTGAAATGCAGCCCATTGCTATTCGGGCCTTTGCTATGAGCACAGCCACGCGCATTTGTAAACACTATCCCGAATTAAAAAACGAATTTCTGATTATTTTAAAAGAGATGGCAACTTTACCCCAATCTCCGGGAATAAAAGTCCGCATAAAATCCGCCTTAAAAGAACTGCAAAGAGTTGATTCAAAGATTTAATTCTTTACTTTTGCATGCCCGGTAATTTTGGGGATTCTTTTCATGCAATTTGAATTAACATCCGAGATATTGGATAGCTTAAAAGACGCTATCGAAAACAAGGATGCTTCTTTTTTAAAAGAGAAGTTGCATGACCTGTATGCTCCGGATATTGCCATCATCATTAACCAGCTAAACCTTTCTGAAGCAGCTTACATTTACGAGTTACTCGACGACGAAACTGCTCCTAATGTTTTACTGGAACTGGATGATGATAAACGGGAAGAACTCTTAACTACCTTTAGCAGTAAACAGATCGCGGAGCAACTGGACAACATGGACAGTGATGACGCTGCCGATGTGATCTCTGAATTACCTGAAGAAAGACAGGAAGAGGTACTTTCTCACATTGAAGATATTGAGCAGGCCAGCGATATTGCTGAATTGATCAATTACGACGAAGGTACGGCCGGATCTTTAATGGCCAAAGAGTTGGTGAGTGTGTACGCTTTTGAAACGGTTTCTCAGTGTATTGAAGAAATTCGTCAGCAGGCCGATGATGTGGATGTGATGTACGCGGTATATGTGTTGGATAATAATGACCGTTTGATTGGGATGTTGTCCCTCAAAAAACTGATCATTTCGCACCCACTGGCCCGCATAGAAGAAATTTATGAACCAGACATTCAATTTGTAAAAACCAATACCCCGAGTGAAGAGGTGGCGGAATTTATGCAGAAATATGACCTTGTGGTGTTACCTGTAGTGGATCAGCTGGGAAGGTTAGTGGGAAGGATCACTATTGATGACGTCATGGACGTGATCAAGGAAAATGTCGAGGAGAACATTCAGCGTATGAGTGGTATCTCGGACGATGTGGATAGCAATGATAAACTGTGGCGTTTGTCCCGAGCCCGGATTCCCTGGCTTTTGGTAGGAATGTGCGGTGGTATAGTGGGTTCCCGTATTATTGGCACCTATGAGGAACAAATTAAAATTCACCCTGAAATGGCCTATTTTATTCCATTGATCGGGGCCATGGGGGGAAATGTGGGTGTACAGAGTAGTTCGATTATTGTGCAGGGTTTGGCCAATAATTCGCTGTTAGGTGGCGATATTACCCCGAAACTCCTGAAAGAACTGGGAGTAGGCATGATTAACGGTTTGATTTGTTCGAGTCTCATCTGGAGTTATGCCTTTTTAATAGAAGACTGGCAATTAGCGGCCACGGTGAGTATGGCTTTGATGGTGGTGATTCTTTGCGCGTCTTTTTTAGGAACCTTTGTGCCTTTAACGATGAACAGATTTAAAATTAATCCCGCTCTGGCAACCGGTCCGTTTGTAACGACTTTAAATGATATTATCGGGATCAGTATTTATTTTTTAACCGGAAGGATACTTTATTCACTTTTTTAAGGATAATTTGATTTATTCCTGAAAAGTGACCTCTGAAAGCCTTGTGGGATAAGGGCTCCAAAGTACGAAAAATATTTTCAAATAATTTTTGATAATCCTGAATTAATTACTAGTTTTGCACTCCAAATTAATTATTTGGCCCGTTCGTCTAGGGGTTAGGACACGTC
>CAZMHW010000624.1:692-2514 GCA_964566105.1 uncultured Akkermansia sp. | reverse complement strand
CTTTAGCACTGACAGAACCTACATAGCCGGTAGTGGCTATAAATATCTGTTTGGCCATGATGTTGTAAACACCTATGCCGATTACATGTTCTGGGAGTCCCGCCTGCACCCGGAAGACAAAAATGAGATCCTTGAAAAACTCAAAAATTTTATTGAAGACGAGAACCTCTCTCAGTATTCTTACGAATACAGATTTTTAAAAGCTGATGGCACATATGCCCATGTAAACGACAGGTTATTTATTATCCGGGAGAACGGCAAACCGGTGAGGCTCATTGGCGCTGTGAATGACATCTCCCGTCAGAAAGAAGAAGAGCAGCGTTTGAGGTTGCTGGAATCTGTTATTACCAATACCAACGATGCCGTAATGATTACCAACGCGAGTGCAGGCAACGAACACTGGCCAAGAATCATTTACGTAAACGAAGCCTTCTCCCGAATGTCGGGTTACAATAAAGAAGAAATGGTGGGCAGAACCCCCTGGATGTTTCAGGGACTTAAAACTGAAAAATCTGAATTGGAACGGTTTAAAAAAGCCCTGAAAAACAACGAAGCCTGTACATTGGAGCTTATTAATTACAGGAAAAACGGCACCGCTTATTGGGTAAGCATCGATATGTCGCCTGTAACAGATACAAGTGGCAAAGTAACCCACTTAATTACCATAGAAAGGGATATTACCAGCCGAAAAGTGCAACAGCAGGAAAAAGAAAAGCTGATTTTTGAACTGATTCAGAATAACAAGGACCTACGTCAGTTCTCTTACATTACTTCTCACAACTTAAGAGGACCGGTAGCTAATCTTTTAGGCTTAACCAACCTCATCGACAACTATGAAATAGGTGACCCTATCCTCAAACAAATTTTGGAAGGCATTAAAAAAGCCACGCATATGTTTGATGAAACCATTAAGGATTTATCGACGGTATTAAATGTAAAAGACCGCGGATCTATCCCAAGAGAAGACATCCTTCTTGAAAATGTTTACGATAAAGTGGTAACCCAGTGCAAATCCTCTATTAAGGAAAGCGAAGCTCAGATTTTTGTTGATTTTTCTCAAGCTCCTTTTATCAACTTTAACAAAGCCTACATTGAGAGCATCCTCATGAACCTGATGACCAATGCTATAAAATACCGGTCCCGTTCTAAACCGCTAAAAATCGAAATAACCACCTACGATACGAACGAAGAAGTGATTCTGGTTTTTAAGGACAATGGGCAGGGTATTGACACAGAAATGCATAAGGAAAAACTTTTCCGGCTTTACCAAAGATTTCACGACAATGCGGATGGCAAGGGTCTGGGTCTGTTTTTGGTTAAATCACAAATTGAAGCGTTAAGTGGAGCCATTGAACTGGAAAGTAAACTGGGAGAAGGTACCCAATTTACCCTCCGCTTTAAAAAGCACCTGCAATTGGACGCTATTGCTTAAACACATTATTCACACATTATCAAACCCAACATAGAAAATGCAAAAAAATCTAAAACACTCATCTACAAAATTCTATTTTATTATAAATCATGCATTTAAACACCTGCATCACTGGCAATCCGTTTATATATTTATTACCTTCGTACAAGTCATTTTGTTTAACTTATATTAAACAAAATACTGCCAAGTTGCGAAATCCCATCAGGCCGCTTAAACCAAGTTCCTTACCAACGTTTAATCTTTAACCCAAACTGATAATATGATTAAGCTCAAAAACATTATTTCAAACCTCGACAAAGGAGTCTACCAAACCATTGAAGAGGCGCTGATAAAAAACAAAGCTGATAATTTTCTTTTCCTGCTTCAATCTTATCGCGACAACACCCTAGC
>CAZMHW010000624.1:0-682 GCA_964566105.1 uncultured Akkermansia sp. | reverse complement strand
GTATTAACTCCAATTCTTTTTACGTACTTAAATCACGTTTACAAGATAAAATTCAGGAATATCTTTCTGGTGACATCCACGCCACGAAGGAAGAAGTTATTAAACAGCTGCATCAGATTCCCGATATGTGTCTGAACTCACCACGGGAAGTAACCATTGCATTTCTTCAAAAGCTTGAACACGATTTGTTGGCATACGATATGCACAACGAGTTAATGGTAGTGTACAGCGCGTTAAAAAAAATCCACCTGTATTCCGAAAAATACTTCCACTATTCACAATTGTACAACAAACACATTGCGTTTAGTTTGTCCCTTGAAAAATCTATTGAAATCCTGGGTAATTTTAACAGGGTGCTTGGGCAATATAACTTTTCCCGCTCACCAAAATTATTGGAAACACTTGTGTTCCTCAGAAAAGGAATTGCGGAACACTCCGCACTGAATCCTTCACGCCAGATTGAACTGATGCAGAACATAGTTGAAATACAATTGCGTGTTTTTACCAATGCCTCGTCCGATTCCAAATCAAGTACTGAAGAACTCCTGAATCAGACTCAAAAAATAATCAGCGAATTACCAGACTCCTCCCCTGTAAAAAACTGGGGTACCGCCATTGACTACCTCAATTTTGAATACTACAGCAGAATTGGTCAAGCCAACCAGGCACAACTTTATTACGG
>CAZMHW010000623.1:0-2521 GCA_964566105.1 uncultured Akkermansia sp. | reverse complement strand
TGTGGATTTTATCCTGAGCGTGAGTCGAAGGATTTTCATCTAAGGAAAAAGTAAGGAATAAAATTAAACCCAAAAGCAGATTATTTTTGCTTGTGTTGGTCTTTTCGCCAACAAAGAACTGAGTGGACTAGTCTCTGTTGTTGGAAGTAAACCTCCAGACATAATACAACAGAGTAGCAATTGAACCTAACGCGGCCACCACATACGTATAAGCAGCCCATTTCAGGGCGTCTTTGGCCTCTTCGTGTTCTTGCCTGTACGTCAAACCACTGTTATCTAACCACGCCAGTGCTCTCCGGCTGGCATCTATTTCCACCGGCAAGGTAATCACACTAAAAAGGGTAATGGCGCCCTGCAATACAATAAATAACAAAAGCATGGAGTTTAACAGCGAAGGTGAACTAAAGGCCACAAAGGCAAGTCCCAAGGTTAAAAAACTCATCACATTGCTTGCTATCTGAACCGCAGGAACCAGGGAGCTTCTCATCCGGAGCCAGCTGTAAGCGGTAGCGTGTTGCACGGCATGTCCGCATTCGTGAGCGGCAATGGCTGCGGCGGCAACAGTGCGCTGACTGTAAACATCGTGGCTCAGGTTCACCGTTTTATTCACGGGGTTGTAATGGTCCGTTAACATCCCATCCACGGCCGTTACCCGCACATCGTAAATTCCATGGTCACGCAGCATTTTTTCAGCCACCTCTCTTCCGCTTAAACCTGAACTGAGTTGTTCTTTGGAGTAGCGGGCAAATTTCGATTTCAGTTGCGAACTTACCAATAGTCCTATGACCATAAAGACAAGAGCAATTCCTAATAATCCGAGATCAAACATAATTGTTGTTTTTATCCTAAGGGATCAATTGTAATGCCAGTCTCTTTTTATGTCAAAATAACAGAAAACGAAGATCCTTTATGCAAAAACGGCGTTATCCCCATGAATAAAGGTGTTTAGCACAACTCTTGCAGTGTGATTTGTAAAGAAAAGTTAAAATCGGGGCTCACGATTTTGTCTTCGCAAAGTGGGAGCGGGCTCACTGAATTAACAACCGGACTTTAGTAAGTTTAACTTCTGTAAGCGCAATATAAATGAACTTTCCGCTAGCTTTAATAAAAATATGCACATGCCTCACAAACCTGTAATACTGGTGACGAATGACGATGGAATTTTTGCTCCTGGAATTACTTTTTTAGCAAAACTTGCTTCTCAATTTGGAAGAGTAATTGTAGTGGCGCCCGATAAACCACAAAGTGGAATGGGGCACGCCATTACCATTAATTCGACTCTACGCATTCAAAAAACAAATTATCACAATGCAGAAATGGAATTTGCCTGCAGCGGCACACCGGTTGATTGTGTGAAGATGGCAGTGAACCATATCCTTAAAAAAAGACCGGACCTTGTACTGAGCGGAATTAACCACGGCAGTAACAGTTCAATCAATGTTATTTACAGTGGCACCATGAGCGCGGCTATTGAAGGAGCGTTGGAAGGTACACCCAGCATAGGTTTTAGTTTGTGTGATTACGCTATGGAAGCAGACTTTGCTCAGGCTGGAAAATTTATTTCAAAGATCATTGAGGAAAGCCTGAATAATAAAATGCCTTTGGGTTTGTGCCTGAACGTTAACATCCCAAAATTAAAAGAAGCGGATTTTAAAGGAATCAAAGTTGTGCGTCAGGCACGTGCCAATTGGGTGGAACGCTTTGAAGAACGAAAGGATCCCTATGGGCGTAACTATTACTGGCTAACCGGGGAGTTTGTGAATTTTGAACCGGAGTCCCTGGATACCGACGAATGGGCCTTGTCTAACGGTTACATTTCTATTGTGCCTACACAAGCTGACCTGACCGCACACGCACATTTACCTGAATTAAAAAGATTTGAAAACATATGACCTGGATTAAAAAATTAGATAAGACCTGGATTGGTTTCCTAACCGGTCTCATATTCCCTGCTTTTGTATTTATGCTGTACTGGCTGTTTTTTCACCACCAGATCGGCTTTCCGAAACGTTTTATACGGTACCTGATGACCGGGCAGCTTCTGAGTAATGTTATAAAAATGTGCGGACTTGGAAATCTGGTGCTCTTTTACTTTGGACTCAGCTACAAGATCGATCGTTTTACCAAAGGAATTATTTTTAGTGTGTTGGTGTACGTGGCGCTGATCGCTTATGTGACCTACTATTTAGAACCGCAATTACTGTAACAAATGAAATACTATTTTATAGCAGGAGAAGCCAGTGGTGATTTGCATGGAAGCAATTGCATGCGTGAGATAAAAAAGATGGACGCTTCTGCAGAATTCGCTTTTACAGGCGGTGATCTGATGGAAGAGGTGAGTGGCGTAAAAGCGGGCATTCACATCAAACAAATGGCCTTTATGGGTTTTGTGGATGTACTTAAAAATATCCGCACCATTAAAAAGAATTTTACCATTGTAAAACAGGAGATCTTAAAATTTAAACCGGATCTTTTGGTGCTGGTAGATTACCCGGGCTTTAACCTGCGTATGGCCAAATGG
>CAZMHW010000622.1:0-2528 GCA_964566105.1 uncultured Akkermansia sp. | reverse complement strand
GGTATTTTCTCACCATGCCTTTCCATTTACCCGGGTAGTTACCCAGGAAAAAGTTTTCATAGTCCGGGCCCTGCTGTGCTTTATCCACAAGTGCGTTGGCATTACAGTTTTCAAAGACGATTTTATAAGCATGACTTTTCAGATTAAGATCTTCGAGCTTGTTTTTAAGGACTCCTCCATGATGAAAAGAACGGTACTTTTTTTTGTCGTAAAAATTAAAGGTCAGTCCCGTTTTTTCGAGAAACAGAGCTCCCCCATCTAATTGGGCCCTGAAAAGAACCGGGTTATCCCATTGTCCCAGATTTTCTGTCAACCTCAGCGAGGGGCTTGTATGCGGAGTAATAACACGCGGGTTGAAATCGCTTTGAGCACCTGAAAAGAAAAAACATCCCAAAAAAGAGAATATGAGTAACAGTTTATTGGACATTAACCAAATATACATTATTTAGGTGTGTTTTGCAATATGCCATTCCCGCTTCATTCATTTTATTCATTTGCTCCTCAAATGAATAAACGATGTAGAAAATTTACCTTTTGCCAAAAAAACCATAAAATCAAAAAGTAATTTTCTAATGCGGGATTATCTCAATTAATACGGGCGGTTCGGCTTAATTCTTAGCCTCTTACTGCATAAGTTGGGTTAATTTAGTACTTTTGCAGTCTTATGTCAAATGTAGTTGCTATAGTAGGAAGACCAAATGTTGGTAAATCGACCCTTTTTAATCGTTTAACGGAAACCCGTCAGGCTATTGTTGACGAGGTGGCAGGGGTTACACGCGACCGTCATTACGGCAAAGCCGAGTGGCAAGGCGTTGAATTCAGCCTGATTGATACCGGCGGGTACATCCAGGGAAGCGACGATATTTTTGAAGGGGAGATCCGCAAACAGGTGAAGATTGCCATTGAAGAAAGCAGTGCTTTGCTTTTTGTGGTAGATGTGGTAGAAGGTGTGACCCAATTTGACACCGAAGTAGCCAACATTATCCGTAAAAGTAAAAAACCGGCCATTATTGTGGCCAACAAAGTGGATAGTCATTACAAGGCTGCTTATTCAGCAGAATTTTACCAGTTCGGTCTGGGCAATGTTTATCCTATTTCCGCTATCAGTGGTAGTGGTACAGGCGATATGCTCGATGCCCTGGTGGAATTACTTCCAAAAGACGAAAGTGGACTCGAAGAAATAAATATTCCGCGCATTGCCATTGTAGGACGACCAAATGTGGGTAAATCCTCCCTCACCAACGCCTTATTGGGAGAAGAAAGAAACATAGTAACGGCAGTAGCCGGTACTACCCGCGATACCATTCACACCCGTTACAGTAAATACGGTCATGATTTCTGGTTGGTGGATACAGCTGGAATTCGCCGTAAATCGAAGGTACACGAAGATCTGGAATTTTATTCTGTGATGCGCAGTATTAATGCGATTGAGAGCAGTGACGTGTGTTTGTTAATGATAGATGCCGAACAAGGCGTTGAAGCGCAGGATCTCAGCATTTTAAGTCTGATTGAAAAAAACCGCAAAGGTGTTGCCATTATTGTAAATAAATGGGATCTGATTGAAAAAGATACAAAAACAGCGAAGGAATACGAAGAAAAAATCCGTGAGAGAATTAAACCATTTAAAGACATTCCTATTGTGTTTATTTCCGTTCAGGATAAACAAAGAATCATGAAGGCTGTAGAGATTGCCATGACGGTATATCAGAACAAAACCCGCCATATTCCTACCCGTGAGTTAAATGATTATCTGTTACCAATAATTGAAAGCACGCCACCACAAGCGGTTAAAGGCAAGTATGTAAAAGTAAAATACATTACCCAGTTAAAAACAGAAGCCTTGTTTATGTTTTATTGCAACCTGCCACAATATGTGACCGAAGCATACAAACGTTTTCTTGAAAACAAGATCAGAGAAGCCTACGATTTCAGCGGCGTACCGCTGGTGGTAAGCATGCGTAAAAAAACCTGATTATTCTTTTTTACCGTTATTTAACCAGCAGGTAATCAAGTCTTTTTTTGCCTGTGGTAAGGGATCTCCACCTTGCGGCATGAGTTCCGGCTTGGCGTCAAATACAGTGGCTTTAAATTTTCCATTATCTCCTACCGCTTTTACCTCGGCGTAATTGGTCATTGGAGGCGCGCCCGGTAAAGGAGTTGTTCCGTGGCAGCTTATACAACTTGAATCAATAATGGGTTTGATGTGTTTGGTATAGGTAATTGTATCACATGCCGAAACGGTAACAACCGGTATTTTGCCCTCGTCTTTGGCGCAACTGCTTATGATGGCAACCGCAGCGATACAAGATGAAAAAATCAAAAGAAGTTTGTTTTTATTCATAGTTTATGTATTTAAATAAAGCTTGTTTTCGTAAATATATAAAATCAAGTAATTCCTTTTTCATAATTTTTACTTTTCAGCAATTTTAGTGCAGACAGAGGTTAAAATTCAGCGCTGATTTTGTTTTTTTTCGACAAAACCCTAAACAAATTATGCAAACGGGTGTTATCTGGCTATCGGCGAGTGC
>CAZMHW010000621.1:0-2529 GCA_964566105.1 uncultured Akkermansia sp. | reverse complement strand
GATTTACCAGGTCTTTTTCCTTTAATTCGTTATCCTTTTTAAGTAGTAAAAATTCCTTTTCTTTTTGCTCCTGTATCATTTTGGTGTTTATGCCCTCCAACTGCTGCTTCTCATCCTCCAGAATGTCCGATTCCGCTTTCTTCGCCAGCAAGCGGGTTTCAGTATTCCTGCTTTTTGACACCGAATACAGATCCTGCTTTTGTTTTTCCAGAATTTCTTTGGTATCGTTATACAGTTTAAAATATTTTTGGGAACTGGCATAATCGCTATTTCTGGCGTAAGTTTCAGATAAGATATAATAAGAAGCGGCCAGGTTAGTGTAATCAAAATTTCTCCGGGAGATCTCGATAGACGTTTCGCAAAAATCTACCGCTTTAATGTAATCCTGACTGAGGTAACTGTTCTTTGCCAGTAAATTATAAATCTCACTTTTTTTGGATTTATCTTTCCCTACTTCTTCTAATTTAAGTGCTTCATAATAGGAAGATGCTGCATTGTTATAATCTCTCAAAAGGGTGTATGTAAGCGCCTTGTTAATGTATACCTCAATGAGCGTCCCGTTACTTTTATTATTTTTCTCCGTATCAATGAGACTATTTAACACTCTTAGTGCGTCGGCATAGCGTTTTGTTTTACGATAGGCTACACTCAAATTAACAAGGGATTGGTTCTTGAGAGATTCGCGCACATCGCTACGGGAGTCGTAAGAGCCTGTGTATTGAATGTTGGGATTAAACAATTCTCTATCCCGATTGTCCAGCAGGGTATCCGCCTGTAAAGCATAAGCAAGTGCCTCTTTGAACTTACCCAGTTCGCCGGAGGTTTTGGACAAATTAATGAGGCAGTAAAACTGATCGATAAGTGACACTTTTTTGGAATTTTGCAAGGCCAATTCAAAATTAGAGTGGGCGTCCTTTGTACTCTCATCCTTTAATTTTAAACATGCCAGATAATACTCCAGCTGGTAATTTTCTGAAAGATCAGGCGAACGCAGTTCGTAAAGTTCATTGCAGGCAAGATTGTACGCTCCCTGTTTTTCGTAAATCAAAGCCGCCAGGAGTTTATTAGCGAGGGCCAATTTTTCGTTGTTTACTTTGCTTAGACTCTTACTGTTAAAAACCTGAAACCGGAGGGCTTCATAGATCTGGTTCTTTTTCAAATAGGCATAAGAACTAAGAAGGTTAAAGCATATCTCATCGTTGGCAGTCATTCTTTTCCCATGAAAATTACTTTTCAGCAGGGGAAGCAGCAGGTCCACACTGCCGTTCTTAGAATCCACTTTCGTAGTATAAAGTTCCCGTGCGTTAAGGTCTTCAAACAAAATATTGTCAAAAATAAGTTTATCGATTACAAAATGCTGCGCGTTAAGTTTCATAAAGAAACTCAGGCACAGACCAAAATATGTAATCAGTTTTTTTATAAGCTTAATTTTAGTTGCATAAAAAATTCCCTTCCCATGCCAATAGAAGATGGGTATCCCGAGGACGATGGGTACGAATAAAAATTATAGGTATTTAAGAGGTTGTGTATGCCAATGCTCAGATCGGTGTACTTAATAAGCGCTTTGGAATGAAGAATAAAATCAATAATGTGTGTGGGTTGATATTCCACTAAGGCGTATTCACCGGTGGTGATGCTGATCTTTTCATTCGAAAACTTACTGGACTGGTAAACATAATTGAGCGTGACACTGAATTTTTTAGAGAGGCGTGTGGTAGCGTTAACTGAGATTTTGTGTTTCGGGACCGAGAGGGTACCCTTCTTAAGGTTGTTCGTATCCACAATATAATCCGGCGAGGTGTAGGCCACTACACCGTAATTGGAATAACTTCCTGTTAGATTCAAAGGGCCCAGCTTACTGTTAAGAAGTACTTCGACTCCCCGGAGAGTGAGATTTCCTCTGTTTACGTAGCTCTCTACTTTATTAACCAGATCGTAACCGTAAACAATAATGTTGTTGATAGAGGTTAAAAAGAAATTTGTTCTCAGCGCCTGATTATTTTGTTTTAAGCCCAACTCCAGCTGCAAATCCTGGATCTTTTCCGGAGTTACGAGTTTAGTGCTTTGGTAAGATAAATTAATATTTTGAAGCGTTGGGATTTTAAAAGCTTCTCCGTAGATAAACTTGTAGTGAAAATTTCTAAAATCTTTGGTGAGACTAAAACGCGGTGAAAAATTAGGCTTAAAACAATCGTAATAGTCGTAACGTCCACCGGCAAAAATATTTACAAAACGTGTTTTTAAACTTATTTCTGCAAAAGCCCCATAAGCGTCAAAACTACTGCTTACCGAGCCATTATTGAGCAGGAGGGAATGGCGGTAAAAACGCATGTGATCTTTATAGTACAGACTGCCAAAAAGCACATTCACACGATTTGAAATCTCGTAGTTAAGAATTCCTGAAAGTGTAAACCGCCAGGTCTTCAGATTTTGAGCGTCATAGATCTGTGGATCACCGTACTGGGTATTCCAGGGAATCTGATCTTTAAAGTCTGAAGAAATGTGGACATTTAATTTGTTGATCTTCTT
>CAZMHW010000620.1:0-2536 GCA_964566105.1 uncultured Akkermansia sp. | reverse complement strand
GTGTGTTATAAGAAACAGGAATCCCAAGACCAAACCATTTTCCTTCTACCCGTGGAGCGATACTGATATTGGTAAAGTCATGCACCTTGGCTTCTCTTTTCTGAAAGAAATTGGTGATGTTTCCTGTAAGATTTACGTAAAATGGTTTCCAGATATGGTAGTCTATCTGCGCATTTACAGCAGTTGGCAACATCATGGTAAAGGTCTTCTTTTCATTGTTAACGTGAAATTCTGCTGGATGTGCTTTGATAGTTGAATCTATCGCATTAATATCTTTTGCATTTTGAAAAACGCCCACGTTAAAGCGGGTAACATCCGCTACAAAGTCGTTTGAGAGTCCTCCTTTTTTAAAACGAATGCCGCCAATGTCGGTAATAGCAAGACTTGCCTTAACCTTGTATTTGTTCTTATCCCGGCGCATCAAACCACTTTTACCATCCATACTGTATTCGTATTCATTAAAATCAGGACGCCATTCATATACAGCACCCAAATCGAGGCCCACCCCCGGCGAAGAAGTAAACTTGTATATTTTAGACGGATCATTGTTTTGCCCGTTAAAATTGAGATTATCTGAATGTCCATAGGCCACAGCTGTTTTGAAAAAACTCATGGTGTCTTTCGTACTTACCTGGTAGTCAAGGTCCCGAATGTAAACATAGGCGGCTTCCAATCCCTGTAACAGTTTAACAGTTATTCCTGCTTTAAAAAAATGAGGTCCATCTGCCTGAATCACTCGGGCGTAAGAAAGTCCGTACTCAGCCCAGGCCATTTGTTGAACACTTAAATTCTTATTCTGCATCCGTTTGTTTAATAACCGCGAAAGTTCAAACTGACTATAGGCAAGATCCACCAGGTCCTGAGACACGCCGTCGATGTTGATGTAATTTCTCACACTCCAATTAAAAGCGATAGCATTTTTGCGGTTAATAGATACCATGAAGGAGGGAAGAACAATTCTGTTATTCATGTAAACTGATTTGCTCTTGCCGTTATTAATAAGTCTGAAATTGTTTTTAAAGTAGCCAGGTGAATTTGGATTGGTATTCTTCCAACTGGTATCAGTGAAATTTACAGACAAACCCTTTTGGTTCTTGTTATTGGCGTCAAGCCCTGTATTATAACCAATCTTGTATTTGGCGGCCTGGCGTTTTACCCCAATATAATTATTGTCTGCGGCCAGATTTAAGCCCACCAGCGCAACATCCACCACAAAACGATTGTCTACAATATTCGCAGGATTACTGTAGGCCCCTATAACTCCGGAGTAGTTACTACTCTGAAGTCCCAGAAAATCCTGAGACTGAGCGGTAATACTGGTAAGACCGAGAAGAACAAGTAAATATTTTTTCATGAATTAAGGATTAAGGAGTTAAACAAATATACCGAATTAGTGTTAAAAAAATTAACAATTTGAACACAGTTAGACGTCGTAAAAACCCTACTTGTCGAAAAACACGCGGTAAATTAAATAAAGATTTAAGCTCAGCTTATTTTAAAAAGCGATCTCAGGCTAACTACTTATTTTTTAAACTTCTTAATACTGTACGAAACATCGTCAAAGAAGACCTTCTCCTGACCGAATCCTCTTACAAATAAAAAGAACTCACCGGAATCGCAGGGTTGAGGAAGTGCAAAAACCATGATCAGTTTTTTCCAATCATTTTTATCCTTCATCTGTACGTCACCATTCGCATATTCAAAATCCGGGCAAGAAGGACCTTTTCCAGCCACTGCGACCTGCCCACCTAAACCTTTGAACCAAGCTGAAATTTCAACCATGTCGCCAGGCTTGAGTCCCTCAAACTTATAAACAAACCCTCTGATAGAATCGCTGTTCAGCAAAATAGAATATTTCCCACTTCTGTGTTCCTGATCTGTGTATTCTCCTCCTTGTAACAAACTCGTATCTTTTGCGGAAGTAATTAACAACCCCGAAGCATCCAGTTTTTCAGCATCGCATTTTATGGCTACTCTCTCCAGGTAAATTTCTTTGACATAACGTTCGTACAAGACTTCACACACCATAGAATTACTTACGAAAACGAAGAGGATGACAAGTAAAACCGGGATAGTTTTTAATTGTATCCACCGGTTACCAAAACAAATAAATAAAAGTGGAAAAATTGGAACCAGGTATCGTCCCTGAATAGAGTCTACAGCATCATTGCCAACAGCGTTCCAGATCAAATGCTGGGATAATACGAGCAGAGAAAACAAACTTAAGGCCGTGATGAAAAAAACTGATTTCTGAAAAGGAGAAAGGAAAAAATCGTTTTTTACTGTGCTGGCGACAAAAATTATCAGCACAAACGAAATGATCACAAATCCAAGCGGCATCCAGGTATCCAAATAGGTTCCAAATGCCCCAATGTAAGAAGGCAAATACATGGAAGCATTGCCAGTAATGGTTCTTAAAATAACTTTTGGCAAATGCATCTTATGAGTCATCAGATGTTCTGTTTGCTTTTGAGAGTCAACCCCTGCTCGTAAAGTTGTGTGAAGCCGATACTTTTCGTTGTATTGTTCAAACGAA
>CAZMHW010000619.1:0-2542 GCA_964566105.1 uncultured Akkermansia sp. | reverse complement strand
ATCCCAAGTCCTTTTCTGACCTTTAAGGTTATCTCTGAGCCTTGTATGGTAATCGAATGGTTTTAGATTCATGCCTGTAATTCAATGTTTTTTAACAATTAACTCTCTGAATATTTTGAAAGCGTATGTTTCATTCTTGCCTGTATTTTACCCGAAAGTCTTCTTGGGCTTAATACCTTTACTTGTTCCCCAAAACCTAATATTTCTCTTTCCAACTCAAAATTCCAAATAACCTCAATGGAGAAAATTAATCCAGTTTCATCTTCCTTTAATACCTTTTGAGACGGATGTAATGGTTTTGTTATAACGTAAGGAGCATGTTCTTTTATGATGTGTAATACAATCATTTGAGGTTTTTGCGTTGGCATCTTTGATACACCAATTACATCATCAAAATAAGAGTTAATCTCAAATTCAGGTTTGTAGTATTTTTCTCCAGGTAGTTCTTTGAAAGTTTCTACCCTATCCAAGGCTAATATCATAATAGCTTTACCTTTTCGATTGGCCCCTAAAATGAACCACCTATTTCTATATTCTTTCAGTAAGTATGGATAAAACACTATCGTTTGAGCCTGTTTGGCTTTAAACGATTGATAAATTATTTCTATTGTTTTTTTATTTATAATGGCTTTGTGTAAAGGATCAATATGTTTTAATCCCTTTAATAGTTCATTCTTTTCAAAATCAATATATGATTTGCCTTTATGCTGCTGTTTGTAAAGCTTATCCTCCAGCCGAGTTACCATACCATTTAACTCCTGAAAATAACCAAAGCCATTAAATTGTTTCAATACATGAAGCACTTCATTTAATGTTCCAAGATCTTGCTGAGTAATCGGAGAATTAGTTATACTATAATTTTTTTCTTCATAGCTGTAATATTTCTTATCAGTAACAATAATGGGCGCATTGTAACCAAGTTTTTCACTCCGCATATTTTGTAAATCAAGTTGTATTGTTCGCTTACTAATCCCTTTTGTAATACCCTCATATTCGTACAATGCATCAGAACAGGCTTCCATCAAGTCTTCCAACGTCCATTTGCGAAAACGATTTTGTAAACAATTATCTATCGTTTTATATCTTACTAAAGCTAATTTATTAATTGGCATCTGTCTTCTTCCTAATAATTTGAGAAGTAAATATAATAATTTCCAAAAACTACGCAATCTATTTGCGCAGTATCAATTTAAAGGTAGTATTAGCTTAAACTATTATTGCTGAATATCAGCAAGTTAAGAATGTTTTAGGCTATAAATCGAAAAAATAATTTACTGCGCAATTTGGATGCGCACTAGCATCTCACCTTTGTGATGTTAATATGAAACGGTAATAAAAAACGATTTTAAATTGACGTTAAACAATTAAAAAGTAGAAAACATGAAATTCAACATCTTCAAAAGAAAAGCAAATGTAGTAAACAACTACGAAGGTGCAAAAGCTTACAAGTTAACTCCAGAAATGGAATTATACTCTGCTGTAGTAACAGCTGGATTGAGCGATAACTTTTATGAGAAAAGTGCTGTCCGTTTGGCAAGAATACAAGAGTTGATGTTGAAGAACAATCCTGAGTATGTGGCAAAATTGGCTGTATATGCTCGTACAGAGATGTACATGAGAAGCGTACCTATGGTATTAGCAGTTGAATTAGCTAAAGCGAATTCGGGTAATGCAGTTGTTGGTAAAACTGTTAGCGGTGTTGTAAAACGTGCTGATGAGATCACTGAGTTATTAGCATACTATCAATTGGCAAATAACAGAACTGGTGTGAAAAAATTGAACAAGCTTTCTAAACAAATACAAAAAGGTTTGTCTGAAGCTTTCAATAGATTTGATGAATATCAATTTGCTAAATATAATCGTGCGGCTGAAATTAAAATACGTGATGCTTTATTTATAGTTCACCCAAAAGCTAAAGACGAGTCTCAACAAGCGATATTCAATAAAATAGCAACTAATGAATTAGCAGTACCATACACCTGGGAGACAGAATTATCTGCTTTAGGTCAAGTTAAATATGAAACCGAAAAAGCAAAAGCAGATGCTGTTAAAGCAAAATGGGAAGAGTTAATTGATAGCGGTAAAATAGGTTACATGGCTTTGATGAGAAACTTGCGAAATATTTTAGAAGCAAATGTATCAGTAGCACACGTTAAGAAAGTCTGTGACTATTTGTCGAATGAAAATGCCGTTGCTAATTCAAAACAATTGCCTTTTAGATTCTTGGCGGCATACCGCGAGATTAAAGTTTTAAAATCTGAATATGTTACTATGATTTTAAATGCATTAGAAGATGCGGTTGTTGCAAGTGCAAAAAATTTGAAAGGATTTGACGAATCGACAAGCGTATTGATTGCTTGTGACGTTTCCGGTTCAATGCAAAAAGCGGTATCTGCAAAAAGCAAAGTAATGTTGTTTGACATCGGTTTGATGTTAGGTATGTTGATGCAATCAAAATGTAAAAGAGTAGTAACCGGAATGTTTGGTGATAAATGGAAAGTGATAAACATGCCTAACCGTGGAGTATTGTCGAATGTTGATG
>CAZMHW010000618.1:0-2553 GCA_964566105.1 uncultured Akkermansia sp. | reverse complement strand
CTACAAGAAGGACCGGCAGCGGCATCCCTGAATAATTGGAACTCATTATTTCCATTGAAGCGGAAGTTTTGTTGAAGTATTCCTCAAAGCTGGGTTCACATACATCGGTGTGCATACGAAACCACTTTTGTCTGATAGACTCAGCAGTCGCACTGTCTTTGTCTTTACAGCGATGTTCCAGGTAAGCCAATTCTGAGCCATAATCGCATACTTCCATGGAGTCACGTTGATAACGGATCTGTAGTTGTTTAACGTCTAAAAGAGGGGGTATTTCACCGGAAACGAGTTTTACCGGTGTTTGACTTTGTATTTTTACACGAACCAAACCCATTCTGAAACTGCTGGCACCCACAATACTCCGGTTTTGAGCGCGTATTTGGGGACTTCCGAAAAAAATAAAAGCGATGCTTAAAAGAAGAGAATAACGGTACATGAAGGTGGTTTTGGTGTAAATTGTTAAATACAGGTCAAAATTCACAAAAATTCGCAATTTCACCCCTTTTGTTAATAACTTTAACATCTGTTGCCTTATTTCCGTTTGCATTATTCGCTAAAAGTCCAATCTTTGCAACTCCTAAAATTTTGAAAAGGTTAATTTACATATTCTCAATCACTTGCATCGCGTTTTTTAACCTAAACGCGGGGTTAAATTATGCTCCTGACGACAGGAATAAGCCAGGGGATGATAAAAAGGCCAAGGCTAAACGGGAGGATACTACCAAATTTGTAGTTAACCAGGAAGTTGCTTCCGAGTCAGATGAGGAAAGTCCTGATACCACACAAATTCTTTTTCCAAGCCACGATTTGTATGCGAGTTGGGATACCATGGCAGCTCATCCGTATAAATTCAGTGAGAGTTTTAAAGAAGATAGTGTTGTGATTTTACTAACTCAGGAGGGCGAAAGTCCTTTTGCGCTACCTTACAAAGGAGGTTTAACCAGTTTATTTGGCTGGAGAAAATACCGCCCGCATTATGGCACCGATATTGATCTTGAAACCGGAGATACGGTTGTTGCGGCTTTTGATGGTATGGTGCGTGTTGCAAAATATTATCATGGATACGGTAATTGTGTTATTATTCGTCATAATAATGGTCTAGAAACGGTATATGCGCATTTATCCAAAATTTTAGTAGAGTCAGGTCAAAAAGTAAATTCAGGTACCTTATTAGGTCTTGGTGGAAATACTGGTCATTCTTATGGCAGCCATTTGCATTTTGAGATCCGTTATCTGGGACAGGCATTGGATACACAAGATTTTATTGATTACGAAAAAGGAGAGTTAAAGTCCAATAGTTTTGTATTGAGGAAGTCAGACGTAGAGAATAAATACGATCTGAGGGCTTTGCATGCGCGTCACAAGCACGATGTAATGGCCAGGAGAAATGGCAAATACGGAAAATACGCCGTTAAGGGTGGTATTTATAAAGTGCGCTCAGGTGATACTTTGGGAGCCATTGCCAGAAAAAGAGGAACTACGGTAAAATCTCTTTGCCGTAAAAATGGCATTAAACCAGGAACTAAACTGAGAATAGGGCAACGCCTTAAAATTTAACTTCGCAGCCAGGTAAAAGCGATTTTATCTTTTCAATCTCTTCGGCGTCAAATTTATTTCCTCTCAAATCCAGTAAACTTAGATTTTCGAGTTGCGAGATACTATCAGGTAATTTTGTAAGGTTGTTACCTCTTAAAGAAATCAGTCTTAACTTTTGAGCTTTATAAATGTCAAACGGTATTTTCGACAGATGGTTATTTTCTACAATTAACACTTCCAGCTTTGGTAAACGTTCAAAGTGCTTGCTGAGATAATAGGTATTGGTATTTGAAAGGTTCAGGTAATACAGCGTAGGAATTTTAAATAATTCTTTGGGTAAACTGTCCAGAATGCAATTTTCGAGGCTGATGTCTTTCAGATTTTTTAAAAAATGAAGAGTAGTGGGAAGTTTGAGTGTATCGTCGGTATTCCCGAATTTAAAGCTTTGTAATTTACTCAGGTAAGCAATGTGCGCCGGAACACTGTCAATTAAGGTGTGCTGCAGCTCGAGGTACTGCAAATTGTAAAAATTTTTGAGATTAGCCGGAAAGCTTGTGAATTTATTATTGTAAGAAGCGAAATACAGAAGATTGTAAAGCGCCTCAAAATTTTTAGGGTAGTCCGTTACTTCATTGCCGCTTAGTTTAAGTGCCTGTAGGTCGGTGATTTTGCTTAGTTTTTCGTAGAGTTTTGGATCGATCTTCTGGTAGCTGAGATCCATTTTATAGACTTTTTTTTCAACGCGAAGGGCCTCCTTCAGATCTTTATAAACTTCGCAGCCGTAGGGGCCGTATTTATCAAACTCTTTTTGCGCAAAAAGTATTGAACCACTGAAGAAGAAAAAATATGTGAGTCTGCGGGCTATCACGTTGAGCTAAAGTAAGGTATTATTTGATGAATTAAAAACACGAAAGCCTGGCTGCTTGCAACTTAATGATATGTGTTGAAAATTTTCCAGCTTAGCTCATAGGATTTATGCAATTCCTCCGCATTCAAGCCCAGGTCTATCTTGTTGGAAAT
>CAZMHW010000617.1:0-2572 GCA_964566105.1 uncultured Akkermansia sp. | reverse complement strand
CACGGTATTTGAACGCAAACCAGAACAAAAAGAAATTTGTTACCAAAAACACAAAGGTAATGAGGTATATGTTTGCATCCCACAATTGGTCAATTAGAACTCCATGTTCTGAAGCTGCAGGAGGTAAAGACCTGTCAATCCAGCGTTGTACCTGCCAGAAGAAAAACGCAAAAAACAAAACCATAAATACTATCATGGCTTTACCCATCATGTTATTATCCGAGTCGGGAACCTGCCATTCTTTGGTTTTCTTTAAGCCTCGACTTAACTCAATAATTCTTAACAATTGGTGTCCCGCAATTATCAATAACACTATGGCTAACAGAACTAATAAACTCATCTCTTATTTATTTAAAATTTTTAATTTCTTTACTTAATTAACACTTAGATTGAATGATGTAAACTCTCCTGAATGAACGGATGATTTTTCACACGTAATGGAACTTTTGCCAAAGCGTTTAAAACAACATAAATAAACAATCCTAAAAAGAAAAGGAAGTTTCCTAATTCCATCCAGCTTAAACCTGTCCAGTGATGACCAACTGTTCCAGGCATTACAATCATAATCACATCCAGATAGTGACCTACGAAAATAATTGTACCTACAAACATCAGGAAGAAGAAATTACGTTTGGAATCGCGGCTCATTAACATTACCATTGGTAAAGCAAAGTTGATGAAGAAAACAGTCCACATAAGCGCTTTGTAATTTTCCCAACGCGCCTGAAAATAAACAACCTCTTCCGGAACATCTGCATACCAAATCAACATAAACTGAGAGAAATAAAGGTATGTCCAAAGGAAAGAAATAGCGAACATCCATTTCCCCATATCGTGAATAGTACTTTCAGTTACAAACTCAAGATATCCTAATTTTCTTAACCAGATCACAAGAATGGTGATGGCTGTTAAAGCGCTGATCCACATTCCTGAGAAAATGTACCATCCAAATAAAGTAGAGAACCAGTGGGTATCAATACTCATAATCCAATCCCAGGAAGCTGTTGAAGATGTTACTGCGAACAATACCATAAACCAAGCACCAATCTTAACGTTTTTCCAGTGATAACTGTTATTGATGTCAACGTCTAATTTATCAGCTTCAATAGAGTTATTTCTGAGTTTCATGGTAAACCAATACCAGACAATCATATAAAGAATGGTTCTAACCCACCAGAAAATTCCAAAGTAGCCCATTTTACCTGCAATGATCTCATCGTAGTTTTCGCTCGAAGGATCTCCAATTCCGGTAGTCATCCAATGATAAATATGGTGAACATGCAACTGACCAAGAATAAATAACAACAACATAATGGACAGACCCCATGGTAAATACATGGTTACAGCTTCGATCACACGTTTAATAGTCGTAGACCAACCGGCTTCGGCAGCGTATTGCAAACCTAAGAAGAAAGCTGCTGCCAGTGATAATGCCATAAAAAAGAAACCTCCTGCAAAAACGTTGCTCCAGGCGCGGGTTTGATGATACTCCGCATCGCCATCAACGTGGTCGGTTAAAAACATCATTACAATAGATATTAAACCAACTATCATTAACCCAAATGATAACATTCTGGCTTTTGATGGAACTGTAAAATTTAATTTTTCGGTATTCATATGTTAGTCTCTCTTAAATCTTTAATATTAGTGTTTAGCGGCAATTGTAGGAGTTGCTGTAGTTTTAGTACTATCAACAGCCGTTTCCTTTGGTCCTTGTAATTTTTGCACATAATAAACCAGTTTCCATCTTTCTTCCTGAGTTAACTGACTTGCATGTGAACCCATAGTCCCCTTTCCATAAGTTAATGTGTGGAAAATTTTTCCTTCAGGAAGATTTTTTAAAGTTCCATTGTATGCAGGTGGAGGTCCAGGTAATTTGCCACCTACTTTACCATCACCTTGTCCCGTAGCACCATGGCAATGCACACAAAATTTTCCATAAAGAACTTCGCCATCCTTTTCCCATTGCTCTCTGTTAGAGGAAGCTAATGGATTGTGCAGATTTGCACCAGCTTGTTCGTATCCCTCTGGTGTGTTTGGATAAGCATAAGGCATATACCCACGTGCAACACTTCCCTTTACAGGTGCCATAGCGTTATACATTGTATCACCGTCAACTGTATGCACCTGATAGTATTCCAATGAAGGAGACCTGTACATGTCAGGCATAAATTCAACACCCGGACTATTTTCGTCTTTTTTACCACATGATGTAAAACCTGCTAATACAAGTCCTGCAAGCGCAGTGCTAAAGGCAAATTTTATGGTTCTATAATTTTTTTTCATCGTATAATACTACTACTAGTGTGTTTCTTCTAAAACGTATTTTGGTTCAACAACATAAGAACCTTTCAGGTTAACTTCTTCAGCAGCGCTTTCCTTTAGGATAGTTTGAGCTTTTTGCGATTGCTCATCGTTAAGATCCAATAAGATCAAAAACTTATCATCAGTAGTGCGTGGATCCGGATTTTTTGGTCTCGCGCCAGGTACCAGCATACAACGTAACAGGTAAGTTAAAGCCATACCATGAGCCGCACAAAATACTGTACTTTCAAAGGTAATAGGGATAAAG